>MHQO01000015.1:0-1698 GCA_001820675.1 Candidatus Sungbacteria bacterium RIFCSPLOWO2_01_FULL_47_10 | reverse complement strand
GTTGTGAATTATTACGGCGAAACCGCGACATATCTGCACGGGGCATCCGGTTCGTTCCATCGCGACGTCATGGCTCCCTATATTCTTCACTGGAGAATCATGCAGGATGCAAAACAACACGGATTTAAAAAGTATGACTTGTGGGGGATAGACGAGGAACGATGGCCGGGGGTCACGCGTTTTAAAACAGGATTTGGCGGAACGGTTGTTGAGTATCCGAAATCGATTGACATTGTTTTTAGGCCGATGTGGTACAAAGCGTACCGCATTATAAAAAAGATGCGCTAAACGAACCCGCAACCCACACCCGACAACCCCAGAAGGCCGAGCCCCCGGGCTTTAGGCGCGCGTTGTAAGTTGTTGGTTACACAGGAATGGCTTGGTGGCAGGCAGTAACTGAATTTTTAAGAAGTTCGAATCCGTATTCTTATGAAGCGCCTTCTGAACCGCTGGGGTGGAAGGATTCGTTGAGGCGCGTTGCGATAGGCGCCGCAATCGATTGGTTATATTTCCTTTTGGGGTTTTTTACCCATTTTTATTTTTGGTCGCTTGCGTTTTTATTTTTTTTCCAGGAGGGCGGCTATTGGGTGGTAACCGCAAAATTGCTGGATGCCGTATCGGGGCCGTATCTTATTTCGGTGGGTGTCTATGTGGTGCTCAAGGAAGTTCGAAAGAGAAAAATAAGCGTTGAGTCGCGTCATTTCGGGGAACTCTATGTTTCGCTGTGGGCGATACTTCTTGCAATCGGTTCCATTTTGGTGATCACAACGGAATCATATCGGTTCGACAGTGTCATGGAGCTGATCATTGCGAATAGTCTCGCGGTCGTTATCATGTATACTGCGGGAAAAATACACAGACCATAAGAGTGACCAATTAAAAAGTGGGGCGTGATACCCCACATTACTCCTCCGTTATCGGAACCACATGGCAAAGTTTTTCTTTGGCCGTCGCCCACATTGTCCTGACCGATGGACGGGTAAAAAACCAAATTCCAGCAAGAACCAAAATCGTAAAACCAAGAATTCCTGCCGACACATACACTTCCCAAGAAGCCGCCTTATTTTCCAAGATTCGAAAGGTTTCATAGACGGCGCCGAATCCAACACCCAATACCACCAGCCAGAAAAAGGGCGAGAGAGGCATAAATTGCCTTGCATCCACGGAAGCATTGGGGTCAATAAAGGCTCCAAAATATTTTTTACTGAATCCCGCTTTGGGAACTCTTCCGGAAAAGAACGGCCAAACTGCCCAGTTAAAAAGAAACCGCGGGGGAACAATAATGACAAACCAAAACGCCACAAAAAGGCAAATAACCGCAAGCGCAATCGGGGCCATAACAAGGGTCCTCCCATAAGCACAAGTATTATATGGTTTACGCCCTTCACGAACGAGATCATAAAGGCCGTAGTGCCAGCTTGTTTTCTTGATTTCTTTCAAAGAACTCGTAAGAGCAAAAACAAAGAAAACCCACAACAGATAAGCAATTCCTACAATTTCCAACACCACGAGAAACCAGTTCATTCTTGTCTCCTTGTCCGGTTTTATAGCGCGAGCTACGCAATAAACAATATATCAAATTAACAAAAATAAGTCAACCCCCAGTCTTGTACAATACAAGATGAGCCCCAAATGAACCTTGATTCTAACGCAAAATGAGCCCCAGTTAGGCTCATTCCACGAAAAGGTGCGAGTCGT
>MHQO01000014.1:18363-18931 GCA_001820675.1 Candidatus Sungbacteria bacterium RIFCSPLOWO2_01_FULL_47_10 | reverse complement strand
TGTGGAATAGGGCCGGGACACCAGCCGTTTGGAATGTCTTTTCCTCGACCCCCCTTACCACCTGTTGCACTCACGTAACTACCAAAGGAAGACGTTTCTCCATCTCCTCCATGGTATGCTCCACCAACAACACCCGCAGTTCCTCCGCCACCTATCGATACAGGCACTAATGAGACAGCTGAAACATCTATTAAAGAACTTTCTGCGTATCCGCCTCCGGCACCCCCTTGTCCATTACCACATCCAAGATAGCCCGCTCCCCCTCCTCCACCTCCGCCAAAAATTTCAACATGGATTTTTGTTGTTCCAGAAGGCCTTGTCCATGTACCGCTTGTAGTAAACACCTGAACTGACGCAATTCCTCCGCTTGCGGAGGTTGTTTGTATCTTTCCATCCGGAAACCTGAATCCGACTGTTGAACGAATCTCGCCCGTAACATCAAGTTTGTATGAGGGGGAGGTATTTCCTATGCCGACGTTGCCGGTTCCGGCGCCATTGAGCGCAATATTTCCTTGAGCGGTAAATCCATTGTCAATTCGCTGTACATTGCTTGCGTCAATCCACCATC
>MHQO01000014.1:17595-18346 GCA_001820675.1 Candidatus Sungbacteria bacterium RIFCSPLOWO2_01_FULL_47_10 | reverse complement strand
CCGGTATTGCCTAAAACAAACCCGTTTTGGTTTGATGTTCCTGTTGTGCGCACGAACAATGCTCCGACTCCAGGTTCGTCTGTTCCAATTGATGCACTACCCAGGACATGGAGCGCTCGTGCGGGTCCGGCGCTTCCGATTCCAAGGCGATTGTTCGTATCATCCCAAAAAAGATTTGCGGTATCTCCGGTAAAAGTTCCCGCTGGATTTGAATTGAATTGAATTGCGCCCACAGCACCTCCCGGAACAGCTCCGCCCCCTCCCGTAACATCGGTGCCGCAGATAATATCTCCGGAAGCATTGGTCTCAAGGGCTTCGGAACATCCGGCAATATTTGTTCTGATAGTTCCTGCAACTTCGAGTTTTGCGCCAGGATTCGCCGTCCCAATTCCGACGTCGCCGGTGTTCGTATTTATCAATAGTGTGGGGTCATTTTTTGCACCGCCCACGTCAGTCAGTCCCCGAAACTTGAATACCTGGTCATCGTAAACGATGTCTCCCGCCTTAGTGTTTGCCGCGGCGTCGGTATCAACAAACCGGAAGTCAATGCCAGTGCCGGAAAATGTCGGAGATGGGCGCGAGCTACCGTGGACATGGAGAATTGAGCTATAGCTGAAACCTAGACCTGTAACAGAACTATTTCCCGGATTCGTCGTGCCGATACCAACGTTGCCTTGGTCAACCAGAAGGCCGTATCCGGTTCCGGTATTAGTAAAGTAGGCGGTGGCGTTTGGAGAGGACGCGCTACCGG
>MHQO01000014.1:15363-17522 GCA_001820675.1 Candidatus Sungbacteria bacterium RIFCSPLOWO2_01_FULL_47_10 | reverse complement strand
AAGCGAGGTGCCGGTGTCCCATTTCGGCAGTTTACCCGCCGTACCCGAGCCACTGACCGCTCCCGCTCCGGAACCGGTCATGCTTTTCCATACCGTGCCCGTATATCCTTCAAAATCTGCTCCAGTCCAGCGGATCGTTCCCGCGTTTATATCTGCAGTATTACCGATTTTAATTGCACCGCTTATATCAAGTTTTTCCGCAGGATTTTGGTTTCCAATGCCGACGTTGCCGGAGGAATCGATTACCATCCTATATTGTGCCGCTGTTACATCATAAAATATCAGGCCGCCACCAGTTGGATTGTTTGCGTCGGTAGAGATAAGCCAATCTGCGGCTGAAGCGCCAGCGTGTTGCAAATGAATACCCGCATTCTGTCCCGACTCATATATGTGTAATTTGCGGAGGGTCGGATTCGTCGTGCCGATACCAACGTTGCCGGTGAGTCCGTCTATCCTCATTCTTTCCTGGCTTCCTGCTCCGTCGCCGACCAAAAATTTTAAAGTGTTGTTGTTGCTGTCTGCGATGCCTGTTCGTGTCTGGCTTCCGAGAAACATGGTTCCTCCGACAAGGTATATTATGTCGTCAAAGCGCGATCTTCCGTTTACATGCAGGGGCCAGTCGGGTGCCGCGGTTTTAATGCCGACGTTGCCGCCGCTTAACACCAGGACATTGCTTACTCCATCGTTGTCAATAACCATTGCACCGTCGATTCCGACTTTAAATGTTGTGGGAATACCCCGGGACAAAACCAAAAGACTGTCTTGGAAGTCGGAACTGATGCTAAGTTTTTTGTTCGTTTTGTCCCAAGAAAAATTCGCCGCATCTCCCGCAAACGTGCCAAGCGGATCGTTGAACTGGATTGCGCCCACAGCACCTCCCGGAACAGCTCCGCCCCCTCCCGTAACATCGGTGCCGCAGACAATATCTCCGGAAGCATTGGTTTCAAGGGCTTGGGTACATCCGGCAATATTTGTTCTGATAGTTCCTGCAACTTCGAGTTTTGCGCCAGGATTTACCGTCCCGATGCCGACGTTGCCACCCGCCCGAATTACTAATTTTGCCGTTGATCCACCACCTTGATCGGTATAGAATTCATAATCATTTCCGCCACCGGCGCCTGTTCCCGTAAAAAATTGCATCTTGCCGGCTGTTGCATGTTCGTTGCCGTAGAGGTTGATATAACTTCCCCGAGTTGTTCCCGCTTGCCCCCCGCCCGATATTTGCAAATTTGCCGTGTCTGAACCATCTGTTGTGGACATTCCGAATGTTCCGAGATTTCCCCCCAACGCAAGTTGCTGTGTTGGATTTGTCGTCCCGATACCAACATTGCCTGCAGTATCTACCAATAACCCGAGAGTGTCGGAGTTGTTCGCGGTCAATGCCAAAGCTATGCCAGCCCCCGATGTCAGTCTCACTCTGCTCGGAGCGGCTTTTTCGGTAATATTAAATTTAAATGTAGATCCGTCAAATATTCTGAAAGCGCTTACGTTGACGGGAACATTCGTGTCAATTGTTCCATACACGTCAAGTTTGCTTCCCGGATTTGTCGTCCCGATACCAACATTGCCTTGGTCAACCAGAAGGCCGTATCCGGTTCCGGTATTAGTAAAGTAGGCGGTGGCGTTGGGAGAGGACGCGCTACCGGACGCCTTAATACCGCCACCTGCGGTTGTGATTCTGTAACTCGGATCGATGCCGGAATCAACCCCGATATTTCCCGCGCTATTGATATACAATGCGTCATTTGTTCCGAGCGTTGATCGAAACACATGCTCATTTGCATTGTAATATATATTGCCGCCATTTATCGTACCGCCGGGGGCATAGCCGATGATTTCGGCGTTGACAACGTCGCTTGCGGCATTCATAAAATTAATCTCGTTATATACAGCCGCACCCGATGGGCGCATGAACAAGTTTGAATTCGCATTTCCCGATTGTTGGATAATTCCGAAATTTCCACCAACGGTCAGTTTATGATTTGGAACGGCTGTTCCGATGCCGATATTTCCACCGCCGTTAAAAATATTTGTGTTTGCGATCCAACTGAAACCATCCCAACGAAGCGTGTATCCATTCGTTGCGCCCGGGTCAGGAAGACTTCCTCCTCCGCCCGCTATTGAATCAGCCGAACACTCCCAAGCGTCTCCGGCTGCAT
>MHQO01000014.1:14057-15305 GCA_001820675.1 Candidatus Sungbacteria bacterium RIFCSPLOWO2_01_FULL_47_10 | reverse complement strand
TTATTCCGCCTGCCCCAGTCGTATCGCACGGCCCCCAGCTTGTTCCGTTATGACACCTGAATCCTGTCGTCGAATCATAATACATTGCGCCCGCACTTCCCGTTGGAACGGACGCTTGCGGAGCAAGGCGGATGGCGCCATCTTGTTGAATTCGCATTATCTCGGATGCGGCGGGATAAAAACTGATAAAACCGGATACTGCCGATCCGTACCCTTGCAAACGCAATTCGTCGTTCGGGCCGCCTCCGCTTATAGCGACACGTCCGACTCCTGCGGCGGCCTGATCAATATCCAAAAGGACGCTTCGCGATCCTCCCGCGTTTACAATCGCTTGTCCTCCGGTAAGGCGAATTTTTCCTCCGACTTCAAGCTTTTGCGCCGGGGCCAGTATCCCAATACCGACGTTGCCTTGGTCAACCAGAAGGCCGTATCCTGTTGCCGAATCGAAATATCCCGCAGGAGTTGCTCCGCTTACCGCCTTAATGCCACCTCCTGAAGTTGTGATTCGATAAGCGCCGTCAATTCCTGAATTAATCCCAATGTTTCCCCCGCTTTCAGTAATAACCGAATCCACAAGCGAGGTGCCGGTGTCCCATTTCGGCAGTTTACCCGCCGTACCCGAGCCGCTGACAGAGCCCGATACGGAAGCGATGCAATCTTTCCATGCGGCATTTTCATAACATTTGAATTTGTTTGCCGTCGAGTCATAGTAGATGACGCCGTTTGCCCCGGTAGGAGCCGCGGTTGGCGCAAGACGAAGTGCGCCGTTTGATATATCAAGTTTATAAGCCGGTGCGGTATTTCCGATGCCGACGTTGCCGGAACTAGTAATAGCTAAGGTGTCGGAAGTCGGGGTAGAACCGAGACCTTGACCCGCGGTTCTTGAGCCAGACGATACTCCCAACGTCATTAGTCCGGTTGCGGGGTTTTGATTCCAAATCCCCACATACCCGGCACCAATAGCAACCCACTGCGATCCGTCATGATACATATTGAGAGCAAGCGTCGGCCAATACGAAGAAAAAGAAATTCCTGTTGATCCTAATTTGTTTAAAATAAGTGGTGAATTTTGCGAGCTTACAATGTTAAGTGCAGATGACGGATTTACCGTCCCGATACCAACGTTGCCTTGGTCAACCAGAAGGCCGTATCCGGTTCCGGTATTGGTAAAGTAGGCGGTGGCGTTGGGAGAGGACGCGCTACCGGACGCCTTAATACCGCCGCCTGAAGTTGTGATTCGATAGCTTG
>MHQO01000014.1:12773-14002 GCA_001820675.1 Candidatus Sungbacteria bacterium RIFCSPLOWO2_01_FULL_47_10 | reverse complement strand
TCCGATGCCCACATTGCCGTTTTGGGTTGAGGATAAAATATCGTTGGAGCCTGCGTTTTTGAGTAAAAATTGGTCACTCGCGCTTCCGTCATTTCTTAATTGCCATTTAAGAACTCCCGCTTCAAACAATGATAAACTGGCATCGGAGGTTGCGCTGTCCGCGTCTGTCGTATCGATAACCACCCCGCCATTAAAACCGGCGGCGGTTTTAATATGCACTTTGTCTTGGGGACTCAATATTCCAACCCCAAGACGTTTATTGGTATCGTCCCAGTTGAATGCGGCGTCTCCCGTAATATCAGATGGACCGCTCCAGAATGTGACTTGCCCCGCGGTCCCTGATCCGCCGAGAGCTCCGCCCCCTGGCCAGCTTGCTTGACACGTGCCCGCAATACAAAGCTCGGTCGCATTGAGTTTTCCGGGAACCTCAATATTGCCGATGTTGTTAATGATGAGGAGATCGTTAAACGTGCCGAAAAGGGGGCCTGTTCCTGACTCCGTGTTTCGTTGGATTCGTAAAAAACCTACATCCGGTCCGGAACGGATGCGAAAGAGGTTTGTGGTGATGTCGCCGCCGACAGTATCCCAATCGTAAAATTGTATATCGCCGGCGCCGCCGGTGACCCTGAGCGGGCTTAACACGTCAAGAGACACCTGAGGATTGTTGAGTTGTTTACCCACCCTCCCGTTTGTTGTATATATGAACGCACCCGATCCGTTCGGGGGGGGTTGTGAGGGATTGACGAAAGCATCGGCAAAAAGAATTGTGACAGCGCTTACGAATGCCGTCGTTATGAGAATGAAGAATGGTTTTGAAAAATTATTCATTGGCGTGGAATTTAGTTTCTTCGGGGTTTAGATGTCCGGAGAAAACTATTATTTATTATTATATCAAATATTGAAAAAACGTTATCCCCATTTATGTTCCGGGTACCTGCTCCGATTCTGTGTCTCGCGGTTGCTGGACGACTACTTTTTGCGCAAAAAACTCAGTTTTCTGTTTAATGGATCCTGCCGCATGGATGATAATGATATCTCCTTTTTTGATTTTTGACAGGGAAATTTTTTCTTCCTCTATGAGCGTTGGCGGCTTTGCGTCTGAAATTGCAGAGCGCAGTTTCTCTTGATATTCGTCGAATTCTTTCATGTATGTTTCGCGCGGCTTCGGAACGATGCGCACAATCACGGTGGTATCGTCAACAAGCGCGCGGCGGCTCATTGGGATTTTG
>MHQO01000014.1:2089-12760 GCA_001820675.1 Candidatus Sungbacteria bacterium RIFCSPLOWO2_01_FULL_47_10 | reverse complement strand
CTGCCACAGAAAGAAAAATCTCGCCTCCGCCGATATCGGTAACTGTTCCGCTTAACGCGGAAAATTCAGGAATCGGCTGGAAGAATTTTCTTGCCTCGGCAAAAAGGGGCAGAAACTTTTCGTCCGCGTTTTTTTCTCCGCGGTAAAAACCGATGCCGAAGCCCAAAAAAATGCCTGTTATAAGCAACGCGATTTGGATATACTGTTTTGAAAAAAAGTCGTTCATGTTATTGCCACTCCACTTTTACAGAATCCCGAACGCCTGTCCCGTCCGCTCCAAGGCAGTCAAGATAATACGTCGTGGTCGTTGCGGTCGGTTGCGGGCCGGTCGGCTGTCCGTTGTAATTTATAAGCGGTTTTGGCCCCGACCAGTTGCCGGATGCAACACAGGAAACCGTCGAACTTGATCCCCAGGTAAGGTTCGCGGATGTATTGAGCGGGATTAAAATGGGTCCGGGGTCGGATTCCGCAAGTTGGTCGTCCGCCTTCATATCGACAGCCGTTGCGGAAAGAACCGTAACGGTAACAAAATCGGACGCCTGGCCGGTTTCACATGTAATGTTAAATGTTGTTGTCTGGGTGAGATTACTGCACGCGGTGCCCGGATATGTATTCTGTGTTGTGGTTCCACTTGCCGGAAGAAGAGAGTTCCAGCAATTATTTGCGGGTGTCGCTACTGCTTCACAGCCATCAGGGATGGTGAGATTTCGCGAGCTCCATGTAAGAAGAGCGGACGTGTCGAAAGGAATCGTGAGGGCCTGCGCGCCGTTTGCCCGCACATCGACATTGAGGATCGAGAAGTCCGGCCGCCAAAGCGTATTTACCTTCCACGGGGGAGTGGTGCATGATCCCGTATCTTCACAATTAAACGCGACCCAGCCGACGATATCCTTCCATGCATCCCCATGAAAATCGCCGTTTTCGTCTATCGTGACCTGGTACGGGGATGTCGCACAGGAATTTGTGTTCGAGCAATTGAAACTTACCCAGCCGTATGCGGCGCTCGCCGTAGTGTCAGTATTTCCGCCAAGCCATGCCCAGCCGGAAAGGACTCCCGATCCGTCATTTTTTACTCCATATTGCGACGCGGCGCACTGATTCGGCGGAGATGCCGGAGTCGTTGAGCAATCCAGAGCAAGCGCGCCGAACGCGTCGAATTGGGGAGAGCCGGGTTGGGCTGAAGAGGATGTGGCATAGCCGATTATTCTGTCGTCCCGAACAATTACTCTGCCCGAGATTCCGCCACAAAAATCAATCCAGCCGAGAATGTCATTCCATGCCCAACGGTCGGCTTGGTTGATATTTGTGCCCGGGCACTCCGTGCCTGGCACGCCGCCTACAATCACCGATTCTGCCGTAATTTGCGCAACGGGGCCGAGCGTAATCAATCCTGTGGTCCGAACCGTGACGAAGCGCGCAATGTCGCTTCCTGCCCCTTGGGACATTTTTATTTGGAGCGTCTCTCCCGGGACGGGAAGGCCCGCAGGAGTATAAATTTTTGTTTCGGAAAAAGGAACAGTATAGACGATATTCAGTTCCGCGAATGTTTGACCCGATGACACCTTCAGTTCCTCAATAATGATTTGTGAGGGAAGCGATACGGTTTCAATAATGACGTCTCCTCCGCCGACATCAAAAACGCCGTCGCCATTTGAATCGGCAAAAAATATGTATGAGATATTCGCGCCCGGGGCGGTGTTAAAATTAACGCCGAAGCCGGTCGGAATAAAGGTGGATCCGTCGGGGCGGGTGACCTGTTTTGGGGAGAGCGTATTTTGCTGGGCGGTGCGGAGAGTCAACGAAAGATCGCGGGCCGATCGTTCAATCTGCACCTTTCCACGGAAGTTCGGGAAACTAAAAAGGGCAATGGCGGTCGTGACCACGATGATGCTTGTGACAACGAGAAGTTCGATTGCGGAGATGCCTTTTTGCATTGCTTAGAAGCAACGATAAACACAAACGGTTATGCAACCTTAAACGCAACCCTGCGTTTTGTTTTGCATATTTTTGTTGCGTTTATTTTTGCTTCTACTCATTCATAGTGTACCACAATTTTGTCACCCGGGTGAATTTCGGTTGAGAGGAACATCGGATCTTCCGCAGGATTTTTACCGTTGACCGAAAGAATCCATCGTTTTTCCGCGCGTTCCGGAATGCCATCAACCGCAAAGAGATTTCCGCCGTTTTCAACCCGAAACTCGACGCCGACCGATGATTCAATTCCGCGAAAAACATCCTGTAAATTAAACCCGGGAGCGGCCGAGCCCTCGAACGCCCTTTTTTTGCCGTTGCCGTAGTCCACAGTGAGGCGTGTTTTTGGCAGCGGTTTTTTGACGGCATTCTGCATGAGTTCGGTCGTAAGCATATTCGATTCGCGGATAAACTCCTCGTTTCGGAAAAAAATCAAAATAACCGCGCCGACAAAAACAATTGCAGTGATAAGCCAGTAAAAGAAGTGAGGGGTCTTGAACATAATTCCATTATATCAGATTAAAATACCACGTGAGAAGTTCATTCCCCCAAAGAAGCGAAATCATCCCCCCGAGCGCCAAAAAGGGTCCGAATGGAATTTCTGACTTTAAAGAAAACCTCCTGCCCCCGTTTCCGAAGTCGGACTTCGGAATGTTTGAAAAGCGGGTGATCATGATGAGAAAAATGCCGACAACGGCACCTATCCAAAAAGAGAAGAGAACCGCAAGAACTCCTTTTTGAAACCCGAGAAAAAGGGCAATGGCGGGCGCCAATTTTACGTCACCGAAACCCATAGCTGTTCCTTTGGAAAAGAACCAAATGCCCCCAAAAAGCGCCAGGATAGCGACAGACGCAAGAATGTCATAAAAATAATTTCCAATTTCTAATTTCCAATTTACAAACAAATTCCAAATTCCAAACCCCCAAACCCTAAACGAAACAGCAAACAAAAAACGAACTAAAAATAATAAAATAATGCCGTAGGAGACGAAATCGGGGAGGAGTTTATGTTTCAGGTCATAGACAAATGCCACGACAAGAAGCGAGGCGAAGGTGAAGTAATAGAGAAGAACCGGAATATCAGTTAAGGTCAAAATGTGGAGTATGCAATGCTATGCGATAGTTCAGAATTCAAAAATTGCTTATTCCCCGCCAACACCGGACCTCTTCAAATTTTTTCACTGAAATTTTGAATTTTGAACCTTGCCTTTTGCATTTGTTCAGATGTTTCCGCTTATATATTGCCACGCAATCAGCGTAAAAACAACCGCGGCGCCGAGCTCGACCAGCGGGTATTGCCACGAGATTTTATTATGGCACGTCCGGCACCGACCTTTTTGAATGGTAAAACTGAAAAGCGGAATGAGTTCAAACCATTTCAACTGTGTTTTGCAGTGAGGACAGAATGAACGGCCGGTAAGTATTGACATTGATGATGCGGCTTGCGCATGCGAGCGGGGCATGTTTTGAGAACGGGGGCCAATCGAAAACACCCCGAAAGCATTCGGGGTGTTTTTTGCTTTAGGTTTTTCTTCTCCCTCATCGGGTTCAAGCCGGAAAATCACCACGTTGAGAAAGCTTCCGATAACAAGGCCGAACACGAGCGGGAGCAGAAACAGGAAGATCATAATTACGGGGTTAAGTCATAGCAAAACCTGTCGGTAGCAGTTGACTCACACCTTGTCGTGTCCTGTCCAGCTACAGTTGTGTTTGCAATCACGCGTGCGCAACCCGCCCCCGTTGCAACACACCCGTCCGCATCTCCGCTAAGGGAGTTCTCTCCCGAATCCTCTAAATTAGCTCCGAGATGGTAATATAAACAAGTATCTGTGCCACTGCAAGTGCCCCCGGAAGTCGCAAGAAGATTATCATAGGAATAATTCCCACCAACCGGATCATTGGGAATTGCGGGAATATATGTTGGATTTAAGTTACCGCTCAGAACATCAGGATATTCGGTATTGTCATCAAAATAGAGTTCAAGCGCCAATTGAATTTGTTTTATATCCGCTACTCGACGTGCATCACGCGATTTTCTTCGCGCCGTGTTTAAGGATGCGAGCACGATTGATGCCAAAATTCCGATGATCGCAATTACAACCAAAAGCTCGATAAGGGTAAAGCCCTTGCCGCCTGCTTTCTTGGAAAATAACATTTTAATCATTTGCTTTAACCATTAGCAATCAGTCTTTAGCCATTAGATTGATTACTAATAACTAAATGCTAATACTAACACAAACATATAATTTATGTCATCTCAATGTTTTTTTATTATACGCCGATTAGAGCATACCGCAAAATGAGGTTATCCACAGCAAGAAATAGAGCAAAATTATCGACAGACTGGCATTTGCGCAATGAAACATATAAATGTAGCATAAAATATATCCCCATTCAATTAAAAAAATGACAAAATTTTTCTTCGCCGCCAAACAACATGAAAGCATTTTATACGCCTGCTTGATTTTTCTCGCGGCGGTTTTTCTTTATTATCCGTTGTTTGCAAATGATTTTGTCTATGATGATTTTTTTATCATTGTTGCAAACCCCTGGATACAAAATTCCGTCAACCCAGCCTATTTTTTCCTTAACCCGCAGTTTTTTTTCAATTCACCGGACGCTATTTTCAACTACCGACCGGTAGGCTCGTGGATATTATCCATTGAATTTTATTTTTTTTCTTTTCAACCCGCGTTTTACCACACGGTAAGCTTGCTTCTTCACGGCACGAATGCGACAATTTTATTTTTTATTTTCAAAAAAATAGTAGCGAAACGAGTTCTTTCTTTTTTTGGAGCGATGATTTTTCTCGTTCATCCAATTCAAAGCGAAGCAGTTGCGTGGGCGGCCGAGCATACTGCTTTATGGGCGACCTTTTTCGGTTTTACGGCAATATTGCTTCTTCTCAAAAAGGATAGTCTGCGCAGGATTTATTATCTCTATTTACCAATGGCCGCATTAGCGGTTTTCAGCAAAGACCAATTAGTAGTTTTGCCTCTGCTTGCGGTAGCTATACTTTGGACTTCCGATAATGTCAAGAGATATACCAAGGAACTGATACTCCTTATCACTACTATTCCGTTATATATCATTCTAAGAACTTTATTTATAGGGTCATTCGTCGCATATGATGAATACTGGGGAGGGGGAATATACGGAACTTTTCTTACCATGTCCAATGTGTTTGTGAAATATATGGGGTTGATAGTAAAAGGATATCCGTTGACGGTGAATTATGACACATTCCCGGAGACTTCTCAAATTGATTTGCCGACTTTTTTTGCCGTTTCCCTCGTCGGTTCATTTGTTATTGTTCTTATATGTTCGATATTTTTTCGGAAAAAAATACCACTCATCACTCTTGGACTTTTGTGGTTTGCTATTCCGATGCTTCCTGTAGCAAATTTTCCTTTTCCGCTCAACAGTTTAATGAACGAGCGATTTTTGTATCCTGCCCTGCCCGGAGCAGTTATCATCCTTTTATGGCTTGTTTCTTCACTCTACAGCTTCATTTCAAAAATGCCGCGGATGTGCCGTTTATTTTCGACTGCCGGGGTTTCGATCATGGCGTGTGTGCTTCTGGGATATTACAGTTTTTTAACCGCAAATCGGCTCTATGACTGGCGAGATGACGAAGCATTGTGGCGATCGGCATCACGCCTTGCGCTCGATGACAGGAATTGGCTGAATTTAAACAGAGCACTTCTTGCCAAAGGTAAATATGAAGAAGTACTTTCCCTTTATGAAAGGGATGCATATCTTTTTAAAGAGGAAGTATATGCAGACCATCATGCGGTTCGATTTGCGAAAGTATACGCTCGTATGGACAGGTTGTTTGATGCCGAAAGGGTATTGAAAGAACGCTATCGTCCGCCAACCAGCAATTCCAGCGGTATGATTGCATTTGAATTGGGGAAAATATATCTTGAACGCGGAAACCTTGTGGAAGCGGTAGTGATTTTTGACGAATTGGCTAAGTTACGGCCATCAAATGAGAAATTCTTTTTTTCCGCACTCGCCCGCTACACGCGGTCAAAAGACGATACGTATGTTCTTCGTGATCTTGAAAAAATTGAGGATAGCGTATTACGTTCTGTCGCGCCCCTGCTTTTCCGCGCGTATAGTGCGCGCAAAGAAGGAAAATGGGATGATGTTATTTTTATTCTCAGGCCGATTGTTGCTCAATTTCCGATACAGCTTGAAGAGCCATACCTATGGCTTGCGGAAGCTGAAAGGAGTCTCGGAAATACAGAAGAATCATTTAATGCTTTTCTGAAACTTCTTTATTTGCGTCCCGCATCAGTTGACGCGCGAAAAGGTTTTTTTGAGTTGAGAGAAAAATTTTGATAGATAGTTGATGTCCGATACCAAAGCCTCTAAACTTTACGGGCCTGTCCTCACCAAGAACTTAAAATCCGGCAGATAAGCTGTACAGCGGGACGAGAATGGCGGCGACAAGCAGTCCTACGCCGCCTCCGAGGAGCACGATCATTGCGGGTTCGATCAGGCTTACGAGATTCGAAACGATGTTGTCGACATCGCGTTTATAAAACGTGGAAATATTTCCCAATATATAATCGAGTTTGCCCGATTCTTCGCCGATCCGGATCATTTGGGTAAGAAGCGGGGGAATTTCGGCATATTGTTCAAGGGCAAACCCGATGGAGTTTCCGGATTTTACCGCTTTTGCGGCATCCAAAATGACCGCTTCATATACCCTGTTGTCGATTACGGCCGCCGTTATCTGAAGGGATCGGATGATGGGCACGCCAGAATTAATGAGGCTTGAGAGCGTGTCCGCAAAACGGGCAAGATAGAATTTGCGGAAAAGGTTGCCGAAAAGGGGGGCAGAAAGTTTTATGCGGTCAAGGACGTCTTTTCCGCCGGGAGTTGAAAAATACTGCAAAAGCGCCACGATTCCTCCGATGACGACAATGACCAACAAAAAACCGTATGCGCGTAGAAAAAGCGCCGCCGAGAAGACGATTTGGGTGTAGAATGGAACGGGCGCGTTTGATTCCTCAAAAATCGTGATGAGGTTCGGGACGACGAAAAGGAGCATCATTGTGATGACGGCGACGAATACGAAAAGTACGAATGCCGGATACACAAGCGCATTTTTTACTTTTGCCGTAATGTCATATGTCCGTTCCATGTAATCCGCGAGATAATTGAAGACGCTTTGAAGCCGGCCGGATTCCTCTCCCGCCTTGACCATGCTCACATAAAAATATGAAAAAACATTCGGATGTTTTGACATGGCAAGGCTTAATGACGATCCGCCGGAGACGTCGTCTAAGATCTCGGAGAGCGTGTCTTGGAGGGTCCTGTTTTGTGCCTCTGCCGCGAGAGTTTTTAACGAGCGAACCACGGGAACTTTTGCGTCGAAAAGTGTTGCAAATTGCCGCGAGAAAATCGCAACTTCCCGCATTTTTACTTTTCCCCCGATTCCAACGAGCCGGATGAGGCGCGCCAATGTATCACCCTCCGCTTTTTTGATTTCTTCGATTGAAATAATTACCAGGTCGGATTTTTTCAGGATGTCGATCGCGATGTCTTTATTGACGACTTCAATAAGCCCCTCGCGGGGCTCGCCGTTCATCGTGCGCGCTTTGTATACAAACTGTGCCATAACTTTTTGAAATGTGAAGCGAAGCGGATTCGATGCGGGTTGATGAAACACGTCACGAACTTCGCGCGAATCCATGCTCGGATCCGCGGCGCGCATTCCGTCAGGATTCGCACATGGCCTGCGGCTATCTCTTGAGAAGAAGCTGAAGTTCTCCGGGGTTTAAGGAGTAGGTAATGGCGGATTCAAGCGAAATTGTTCCCGAGCGGATAAGATCGATAAGCGCCCGGTTCAATGAAATCATTCCCTCATCGCTTGACGTTTCGATCACGAGATCGATTTCATGCATTCTGTTTTCGCGGATAAGATTGCGAATGGCGGAGTTTGCGATCATGATTTCTATTGCGGGCACAAGCCCTCCGCCAATGCGCGGAATAAGGCGTTGGGAGAGGATGCCGACGAGCGTATTTGCAAGCTGGGAACGGATCTGGTTTTGCTGGTCGGCGGGGAAACTATCAATGATGCGGTCAATTGTCTGCGCGGCGTTATTGGTGTGAATGGAAGATAAAATCAAGTGCCCCGTTTCCGCCGCGGTAACTGCGGCGGCCATGGTTGCTTTGTCGCGCATTTCTCCGACCATGGCGACATCTACGTCTTCACGAAACATCGAACGAAGAGCGATTTCGAAGCTTTCGGTGTCCGTTCCGACTTCTCGCTGGTCAATGATGCACCGGTCCGACGTGAAAAGATATTCGATCGGATCTTCAATCGTTATGACATGATCATGCCGCGAGTGGTTGATATATTCGACCATCGCCGAAAGTGTCGTTGTTTTTCCGTGGCCGGTCGGCCCCACGCACAAAAAGAACCCCTGCGGCTTCAGACAAAAATCCGCCAATATTTCCGGAAGCTGAAGCTCTTCGAATGTTTTGATTCTGGTCGGAATGAACCGCAGGGCGGCTCCCATATATCCGCGCTGAACGAAGATATTGACCCTGAAACGCGCAATTCCCTTGAACGAATAGGAAAGATCGAACTCTTTGAGCCGTAAAAATGCTTCCTGCTGTTCTTTAGAAAGCATGAGAAATATGAATTCCCGGGCAATGTCCTGGTCGACAACCGGTTTTTTTGTAAGTTCAACCAAGCTTCCGTCAACACGGATCGTCGGATGACGCCCGACCGTTATGTGGAGATCGGACGCGTTTTGCTTCAGCATCATCTGGATGATGTCTTCAAACTCCTGTTGGTAGTTCATGGCTCATCATCGAATACCGAATCAAACCCGAATGTACGAATATATATTCTCGGGTTCGCACGGAATTCGTAGTTCGTTGATTATTTTCCGCCCTCGAGTATTCCTTCGATTTTTTGCACCACTTCCGACGGGGTAAAATGCGCTTTTACGACGTAGTCAATCGCCCCCAATGACAATCCTTTTTCAATGTCTTTTTTCTCGCCGAGGTTTGAAAGAAGAATGACTTTTGTTTTCTTCAGGATGTCATTCTCCGCAAGGGATTTGAGAATATCGAAACCGTCCATATTGGGAAGAATAATATCGAGAAGCACGACGTCGGGAGTATTTTTTGTGATGGATTCGATGGCTGTTTGTCCGTCTCCGGCGGTATGCACGTCAAACCCCGCTTCTTTGAACTTGAGCACATACATTTCCGATATGAACTGATCGTCGTCTACGATGAGAACTTTATATTTATTTTTTTGGGACATTTAAATTGTCGAAGAAAATATAAAGCACAGGAACCAAAGCACAAACAAAACACAAACTATAAAAAACACAGAACACAAACAAAAACGTTCTTTATTTGTGTTTTTTGGTTCAGGCTTTATTCTTCGAAATTACTCGCGTCTTAATTACGTCACTTCAAGCAAATCATCTACCCCGATTATACCATGAAGCGCTTTTATTATTCCATCCTGGCGAAGGGTGATCATGCCCTGGTGTACCGCTTCATCCAGAATTTTGGCTTCAGACGGCCCTTCAAGGATTATTTTTTCAAGCCGGGGCGTCATTTCGAGCACTTCAAAAACCCCTATTCTTCCCCGCGTTCCTTTCGGACATGTCGTCGAAACTTCCGGCATGCTGACCGTGCTGACATTCATACGCTTCATGTCCTCTTTGTACGCGGCGGGCATGGAGTTGATTTCCGAGTCGATGATTTCCTTGTACCTCCCCGCGATGGCGATTTCTTTTTTTGATTCCGGGCACAGTTTTCGCGCAAGCCGCTGAGCGACCGCGCAGGCGAGGGTTGACGGAATAAGAAACGGATCAATGCCCATATCGATAAGCCGAGGAATGACGCCTGCGGCATTATTGGTGTGAAGCGTTGAAAGCACAAGATGTCCGGTAAGAGCCGCATGGACCGCAAGTTCCGCAGTTTCCTTATCGCGGATTTCGCCCACCATGATGACATCCGGATCCTGGCGCAGGATGTGGCGCAATCCCGTTGCAAAGTCATATTTGATTTCCGGTCTTACCTGCGACTGGTTTACTCCAGGGAGGTAATATTCAATAGGGTCTTCAAGACTTACGACGTTTTTAGTTTCGCGGTCGATCTCCTCAAGGAGCGCGTAAAGGGTTGTTGATTTCCCCGAGCCGGTAGGGCCCGTGATCAGGATCATGCCGAACGGTTTTTTAATGTTTTTTTTGATGGTCTCAAGATTTCTTCCGTCAAGGCCGAGATCTGCGATTGATTTGACCGTTCCCGAAGGGTCGAGTATGCGAATTGCGACTTTTTCTCCGAAATTCGTGGGGAATGTCGAGACGCGAAAATCGATTTCTTTTTCAAGGATGCGCGCATGAAATCGGCCGTCTTGGGGGATGCGCGATTCGTCGATCTTCATGCTTGTCAAAACCTTGATACGGGTTATCAGCGCCCCATGAACTTCTTTGGGAAGCATGAGGCCGGTATAGAGCACTCCGTCAACCCTGAAGCGGATTTTGACGTTATTTTCAATCGGTTCGATGTGAATATCGGACGCTCCTCCCTCAACTCCGTATCGAAGTATGACGGAGACCATTTTCGTTACCGGCGCCTCTTCGGCCGTTTTTCCCGTTTCCTCGACCGTTTTTGGCGTTTTTCGCGCGGCATAGGTTTCTTCAAGTTCCTCCTGAA
>MHQO01000014.1:0-2049 GCA_001820675.1 Candidatus Sungbacteria bacterium RIFCSPLOWO2_01_FULL_47_10 | reverse complement strand
GTCACTCGGTTTTATAAGGTAGATGTCCGATGCAAGCCCGAGGCGGCCGACAATGAACCGGAGCGCCTCTTTTGCCCGCGAGTCTTCCGGATTCAGCATGCCGACCGAAAGCACGCCCCCCCCAAGAGAGAGCGGGACGAATTTATAATATCGCGCGGATTCCTCGGGAATGTTTTTTGTCGCTTCGGCTTGAACCTGCTTTCCCTCGATTGAAAAAACCGGAATGCCGAGAGCCTTTGATTTTGCTTCATACACGGCGTCTTCCGGGACGCCAAGAGAGAGGAGCGCATCTTCCTCTTTTTCAATGCCGTCTCGCGCCTGTTTTTTGATATCCGACGCCTGCTCTCCCGTTATTGCTCCTTTTTGGAGTAAGATGTCGAGAAGGGTTGCCATATATAAAATATTTTACGCATTTCAGAGCGATCAGAACGGAAGAAATGGATTTTGTCTTCCGACCGGTTCCTGGGCCTGCAGGGGAACCTCAACATCCCGAAGCGTCTTGAAAAAGGGGTCGTTCAAGAGCCCGAGATCGAACGAGATATTTTTTATCTTTCGCACTTCGGCAAGTCGCGTCTGCTGGTCGGGGCTCAACACGCTGAATTCGGGGAGGACTGTTTCAAGGGGGGGAGACGTCTCTGAAAAATAAAGGAAGTAAATCGTAAAAGCGGCCGTTACGGCTAATACGATGAATAAAACCACGGTTTGTTTTGAAGTTTTTTTGATCATAGGAACGGTTGTGCGATTATCGATTGTGATTATGACAGCGATTGTCTTCTGTCATGGCACGGCCTCATTCTTTTCAAAAATTATTTTGTTTCGTATGTTTTTGCAACGAATGTTATCGGCATGGGGGCGCCCGGTTCCGCGGGCGCCGAAAAGCCGATGCTTTGAACGTCAATGATGCGGACATACCGCTCGATATCCCTCAAATAGCCCTTGAGCGTTTCATACGATCCGTTAAGACCGAGAGAAATGGAGAGCGGCACGAGGGAGGATCCGGGCTCGGCACCTCCTTCCGTGATGG
This sequence comes from Candidatus Sungbacteria bacterium RIFCSPLOWO2_01_FULL_47_10, assembly GCA_001820675.1. Classification (GTDB taxonomy): domain Bacteria; phylum Patescibacteriota; class Minisyncoccia; order Sungbacterales; family GWA2-42-14; genus 2-01-FULL-47-10-A. The sequence continues at coordinate 1,025 of MHQO01000014.1, read as the reverse complement.
CAACCGAATTGAACGGGACGCCGTTTCGGGCGGAAAGGAGTTCCAATATGACGATGAAGTCGGCAAGCTTCGCATTTGACGGAGCAAGCGCTTCAAGCCTTTTTCTGTCATTTTCCGATACGGAATTGTATATATCCTCGAGTTCCTTTTTTTTCTCGACAAGATCGCGCATTTCTTTTGCCACCTCAAAGAGCGCCGCGTTTTCGGCATCGATTCCTTGAATTTCCTGATATGCGGGGTACACAAAATAATACGCGACCCCGACGGCAATGGCGAAAAAGAAAATTGTAAGACTTAATTTTTGCACATTCAACCTGCAACCTACAACCCTCAACCTACAACACGTGGTGTTGGTTATTGGTGGTGGGCCGCCGGTTAACGGATGCGGGTCAATTCCGGCTTGACGGCAATGGTAAGACTGAATTTGACCATTCTGGTTTTGGGATCGATGGTAAGGCCGCCGAAGTCGACATCTTCAACGTAGGGCGAAGCTTCAAAAATGCTGATTTGTCGGGCAAGGACGGAAAAGCTTGCCGCGGTCGCCGCAAGACCGATGTTTCGCGAAGACGACTCATAACTTATGCTCCCGTACGCTACTTTTGGATGGGTATTTTTTTCAAGGAATTCGAAAACGTTCGATGAGATGATGTGGTCCTGAAGCAAGACGCGGGCGGAGGCGAGTTTGTCCGCAAGCGAAAGAAGTTCGCGAACGAGGTTCGGATCCATTTCTTCCTGCATGAGCGAAATTTGTGTTCGGAGATCGACATTTTCACCCAGAAGCGATCCGGAATACGCATATACCGCGGCCCAGGAAAGTAAAACCAGAATAAGGACTACCAGAGAAATGAAAAATAAAAATTGCTGTCCGCGCAGTGAAACGGGCGCCCTTCTTTTTTGCATTTGTTGGGAAAAAATATCGCGCTGGTCCATTGAGTCAGTTTCTTGTTTGTTTGGTTAAAAATTTAAACTTATTCGTCATCATCATCGTTTACAACTCGTTGATTTGACATGCTATATTGTGAAAT
>MHQO01000013.1:34729-35180 GCA_001820675.1 Candidatus Sungbacteria bacterium RIFCSPLOWO2_01_FULL_47_10 | reverse complement strand
GTCGGCGCTGGATGTTTTGAAAGAGCGATACGCCAAAGGCGAGATAGACAAAAAGGAGTTCGAGGAAAAGAAAAGGGATTTAAGTTGACCGCCCATGGCAACAAACGCTATCAAAGCGGCGGTTCAAGATAGTCATATCCGCCCTATAATAAAAACGGTAAGCTGGAGAATACTCGCTATGATTATTACCGGCGCGGTTGTTTATGTATATACCGGCGAAATCAAGAAGTCGGGAGAAATTTCAGTAGTCGCAGGTCTAATATTAACCTTCGCTTATTATCTACATGAGAGATTTTGGGCGTGGGTTAGGAAATAATCATGAAGCTCGGCATTATCTTACAATCAAATAAACCGGAGCATGTCTGGAATACATTTCGTTTAGGAATCGCCGCGCTCAAAGAAAAACACTCGGTGCAAATAAACCTTATGAATGAAGGCGTGGAGGCCGAAG
>MHQO01000013.1:25604-34708 GCA_001820675.1 Candidatus Sungbacteria bacterium RIFCSPLOWO2_01_FULL_47_10 | reverse complement strand
TTGATATTTCCAAGAAGATTCAGGAGTTTAAAGACCTCAACGGGGTAATTCTCGCTTGCGAAACCTGTCTTAAAGTTCGTTCTAAATCCGAGAGCAAAATCTGCCCAATCACGACCATGAAGGACTTAGTGAAAATGGTCGAGGGGTCGGACAAAGTTTTAGTGTTTGGATAAAAGATTAGATTGCCTAAGATTAGTGAATTTGCAATAATAATTAAAGAAAATACAGTTTTTATGAAAACTATAAAATCTATTCTTATTTCTCTTTTATTTATTCCAATTGTGGCTTTTGCCCATGAGCCAGTGGCGTTGCCGAATGCGGGACTTACTCCCGAAAGCGCTTTTTATTTTGTTGATAAGATCGGCGAAGCTCTGCGGGAATTTTTTACCTTTAACACGGATGCCAAAGCGCATCTCCAGATTGATTTTGCCGCAGAACGGATTGCCGAGATTAAGATTATTTTGGAAACAAAAGGCGTGAATGCGAAAGGGTTGGAGGTGGCTCAATCCCGGCTTCAGGCAAACATTGCTAAAGCCGCCGGTATTGTTGAGGGTGAAAAATCAAAAGGAAAAGACGTAAGCGAGCTTGCAAAAAACATCAGCGAGGATTTTGACGCAAACAAAGAGGCCTTGAAACAGGCCTTTAAAGACCAAGAACGCTCTCTTGAAGCAAAAGAGGATGAACTTAAAACAAAAATTCGTCAGGCAAGACAAGCAGGAGATGCCGCACAAGTTGAAACATTGGTAAAGGAACTCGGCGAGATTAAAGCTCAAAAAGAGCTTTTGGAACTCAAAGAAGAAGAGCAGGAAGAAGCATTGGAACAAGAAGAAGAAAAGATTGAGCGGGAGATGGATAAAAAAGAGGATGCCCAAAAAGCCATAAAAGAAGCAGAAGAAGAAAGGCAGGAAGTATTGGACGAAGCCGCCGAGGATGGCGTGAGCGTTCCTGCCGAAGCGTTTGAAAAATTTGACTGGCTTCTTGCCCAAGCCAAAGAACTCTTTACCAAAGAGAACTATGTTGGCGCGAAACAATTAGCGAAGCAGGCAGAAGACGCCCTTGAAAAAGTAGAGGAGGCAATCGAGGATTTAGATGAAGCAAAAGAAGAGGAAGAGGAGTTGAAAGAAGAACAAGAAGAGCGGGCGAAAGAAGGAAACGAGAAAGAAGGGCAACGACAAAAAGAAGCTGAAAAACAGCAAGAAGAAGCCGAGGAACAAGGTAACGAAGCAGTGGGAAGATAATAACAATTAAGGCGCTGTTCCCGCAAAGAACTCCCACACGGGAGTTTTTTGCTTGACCTTACCAGTTTTTTGATGTATTATTGTGTAAGCTAAATTAGTTCGTTCTCAGCTGAATAGGAGGGACAGGAAGTGAAAAAACCATACATCGGAATCACTGGATTCATGTCTTTGAATGACGCAATGCAGGTGCTTGGCGCAATTCCTATAAACACGGATCGGCTGGTTATGATTGGGGTTCTTGCGAGTTTGAAAACGATGCGCGGAATCCAGAACAAGTGGCCGAATCGCTATCCAACGATGGACAGGATTGCCGGCATTTTCCCGGATTATCCGCTTGCACTGAATCTGATTCACTACAATACGAAAGAGAAAGACACACTCGGCGATCAGCTAATTGCGATGACGGAGTTCGGCGGTGCTAACATGCACGGTTTTCAACTCAACATTGCATGGCCGTCGTTGGATGTTCTCGCCGAATACAGAAAGGCATACCCGACAAAGCAGATCGTTTTGCAGATCGGCGGACATGCTTTTGAGATGGTCAACCACTCACAGGAACAGCTTGCCGCAAAAGTAGCCGAGTACGATGGTGTCGTGGAATATGTGCTTCTGGACCCGAGTGGAGGCTACGGCAAACCGTTTGATCAAGACCGCGCTCGCGATTATCTCATGGCGCTCAAAGCGCAGAATCTCGGAATGGGGCTCGGAGTTGCCGGTGGATTAAGTCCAACGACTCTCGATCTCGTTCGGCCGCTTGCAAACAAGTTCCCGGATTTGAGCATCGATGCTGAAGGTCGCCTGCGGACGCCAGAGGATCATCTTGATCTCGCTGTGTCGAGTGAATACCTCTTCAAGGCGCTCGCAATGTTCAATGGCGCCCAATAGCCAAAGTGAGACAGCAATGCCTCCGTCGCGTGACGGAGGCATCTTTTTATTCCAAAGAGAAATAGTGAGTAGTGCGGTGGGGTAAATTTATAGGTTCGCAAATTCTCGTCAAATTCGGGACAATTCGGCACAAGGGGCGCAAACCTGCCTGCCGGCAGGAGAGGGCTCTGTCCCGGGCTCAATCGCTCGCCACAAGGGCACACAGCTCGTAATTCGGGGTAACCCTTCGACAAGCTCAGGGCAAGTTCTACCAGTAATTCACGATTTTAAACGGAGAAATATTTCCGGGTATCTGCCAAATTGCGGTTCTAAATGCGTGAAGCGCGCGGAGCATGACGGGACAAGCATCGCCGAAAGCGGTGCTTTTCTCTTTATTCATAGGCTTTTTCGGCGGTTCGAAGGTGCTTTTTTTGGTGTTTTTCTCTGAAAGTAGCTACCGGGCTCGTTTATGTATGATCTGAAAGGCTTTTTGGTATGAAACCTCGACATTTTTGTCATTTATCTTCGAGGTTGACAATTGCTTGACAATCAAATATAGATTGCTTTACAATGTAGTTGCATATGACAAATAAGGATAAAATCTTACAATTAATCGAACAAAAAGGCAGGGTAACAGCGCGTGAAATTGTGGAGGTAATTGACGTATCTCGCCAGTACGTCAATCTTGTGATTTCCGGTCTTGTTGCGGAAGACAAGGTAGTCAAGCTTGGAGGAACCCGAGGCGCTTTTTATGTTTCAAAAGCATATATCGCAGGACATCCAGAGATCGTTCCGCATACATTAAAGAAAAGATACATCAATAAGTCGCTTGAAGAGCACCAGGTCTTCCTGGAGATAGAGGATAAATTGCCACAACTCAAAGATCTGCCTGAAAATGTGCGGAGCATTTTTACGTTCGCATTTTCCGAGATATTCAATAACGCGATAGAACATTCCGCATCCAAAATCATTTTAGTGGAAGTAATATTGCGCGGCGACTTTTTGTCTTTTATCGTAAACGATTCGGGCGTTGGCGTATTCCGCAATATTATGAAAAAACGGAATCTAAAGTCTGAAGTTGAGGCCATTCAAGACCTGTTAAAAGGTAAAACCACCACCATGCCGAGAACCCACTCCGGTGAAGGAATATTTTTTACCTCCAAGGCGGGAGATATGTTTACATTAGACAGTTTTGGCCAAATGCTCGTTATTAACAATCTTACGCATGATATTTTCGCGCGCCGCGCGTCTGCTGTTAAACGCGGTACGCGGGTTATTTTTCAGATTAAGGCTGACTCTGATCGCCACTTGAATGATATTTTCAAAAAATATACCGACATCAATAATAACGGCGACTACGGTTTTGACAAGACCGAGATACGGGTAAAACTCTATACTTCGGGCGGCGTTCATATTTCCCGTTCGCAAGCGCGCAGAATTTTAGAAGGGCTCGAGAAGTTTAAAGTAATCTTGCTTGATTTTGAAAATGTGCCGCTGGTGGGGCAGGCGTTTGTGGATGAAATATACCGCGTATTCCAAAACGCGCATCCGGATATTCTTATTCAGGAAGAAAACATGACTGAAGGCGTGAAGTTTATGGTAGAGCGCGCAAAAAACGAAGCGAAGAAATTAAAAAAGTAAGAGAAAAATGAAAATAAAAAATTTAAATTCAAATGATGCGCAAGGAATATATCCAAACACCAGTCACAGAAAAAGACTATGGGAAAGATTTCTGCAGTCAGGGTCCCCTTTATTTGTTAATTTTTAATATTAATCGACCTTTTGATTGTAGTATAAAAACTTTGATTTTTAGCGTCAATAATTTTTCTGGTTCGTCAAATTTTGGTTAGTTCGGTACAAGGGGTATACCCCCACACCAAAATTTGGTGTGGGGTAAAAAGCTCTGACCCGGGGTCAATCGCTCGCCACCCCAGCAGTAGAACGCTAAAGCGTTCACTACGGGGCAGGCAGGGGCAAACAAGGGGCAACCCGCTCGTGTAAAACGGATTATTCAGTTTAACAAATAGCCGAAATTTAGAGACAATGGAAGTGTGAAGAATAAATATTTAATTTTAATAGCTGCTTTATTATTTTTTGGAGTAGCGCCAGCCGATACTCAAGCGGATTTTACATTTTCAAAAACGCTGCGGCGCGGCTACTCTGGGGAAGAGGTGCGGCAACTGCAAGAACTATTGAAAACTATGCCTAACATATATCCCGAGAGGCTTGTTACGGGTTATTTTGGCCCGCTCACCCAACAAGCAGTGCGACGATTTCAGACAAAACACAATATTATTTCTTCGGGCGATGAAAATACCACGGGATACGGACAAGTCGGACCTAAAACGAGAAAGAAGTTAAACGAGTTTTTAACTTCAGCCCCCGAACCATCATCCTTGAATTTACCGGAACCACAGAACAATGCGCCACAAACGGTGATAACGACTCGAAAGATCAACCCCGCGTTTTGTCCCGACAATATTTATGATGAGGCGGAACAAAAAGACCCGACTCTATGTCCGGAAGATGATCCGATAAATAATCCAAAATCCATAGTTGCGGAAATTGCGTTACAGGCATCCTCGTCTCCACCGATGTCGGCAACTACTTCTCAGCAAGTTAGTTCTACTACCACGCAGGCGCTAACCACAACGCAATCATATCCTCCAGTGCCGTCATCCGAAGAAATATTCGGCATGGAAAATTTTGATCCATCGTTATATGGCGATCCACATCCAAAAACAAAGAAACCGCCCCCACCCTGCTGCGATAACCCGTATTGGCATAAAATTTACAGCGCTGTTTCTGCTGATGGAATAACGTGGCAGAAAGACAGAACCCTTATAAAGGATCGCGCAAGTGTACCTTCCGCTATTTATCGAGATGACGGCACAATCGTGCTTTATTACGTTGACGGCGAATATGGCACCATGGATTGCGCTGTGTCAAACGACGGTAAGAATTTTTCTCCAGGCAATTGCGCTATTTACGGTTTCACCGATCAGGGGGCGGCGGACCCGGAGGTGACCAAATTAGACAATGGTTTTTATCGGATGTATTACTTCGCGGCAAATTTCGGCCGACAAGAGGGTGAGCATCGCATCATGAGCGCTCTGTCCAAAGACGGGATCAATTGGCTACAGGAAAAGGGGACGCGCTACCAACAAGCCGGAGTTGTTGACCCCGCGGTTATAAAAATTGGAAACGAGTGGAAGCTATACGCATGGTACTACACATCTTCCGGCGGGAAAATTGTCGTTGCTAAGAGTCCGGATGGCTTGAATTTCAGCAAAGAAACCGAATTAAATCTTGCAGGAGGCGTGCCGGAAGTGGTTCGTCTTGATTCTGGTGATTACGCCCTTTATATCTGCGGATTATCCATGTGGGTTTATACATCCGGCGACGGTTTGAATTGGACAAACGGCAAACTTGCCATTGCGGAAGAAAAAAAGATTGTCTGCGATCCGGCACCAGTTAAGACGCCGTCGGCATGGATGATGTACTACAAAGTGATGGATGTGGTGCCTTATTAAAATTGGTGCAACTGCTCGAAGCAAAATAACGGCTAATCTTCTCTGCATTCTGCCAAGAGCTGGTTCATTTGGGCTAAAATGACGGTGGGATATTTGTATTCTTCCACCCAATCAAACTTTCGAAAGTCAGAGAGAAGGGCGATCCAGATGGGATGAGTGTCGCAAAAAGCGGCACTTTTCTCTTTATTGGTTGGCTTTTTCGCAGGCTCGAAAGTGTTTTTTTGGTCCGCCTCGTAGGTGTGGCATGAATTAACACGTGTTAACCATTGACAAACAAGTTACGGTTAAGCTACAATTATAATTAACAATATGAGAATATTTGAATCACATCGAAAAGAATATTTTGACAAGTATTGGCAGAGTAATAAGCACGGAATTATGAAGCAGAGAGTTGCCAGAAGAACGGAAACCAGACGAGAGATTATTAAATTTTTTGGTGAAAAATGCGGCGTTTGCGGCTTTAATAATGTTAAGGCGCTCCAGATAGACCACAAGATTGGTGGAGGAACCAAAGAAATGAAACAAATGAAGGGAGAATATTTTTTTAGAATCTATAAAAAGATGCTTCTCGATCCAAAAGAATTCTCTAAAAAGTATCAACTCCTATGTGCTAATTGCAATTGGCTTAAACGTTATAAAAACAACGAGGTCAAAGTAAGTAAATATAAATAATAAACTACCGTTATGGACAAAGATTTTTTCTCTACAAGCGAGGTGGCGAAGCTGTTGGGCATAAGCCGAATAGCGGTTTTTAAGAAAATTAAATCCGGCGCCATAAAAGCCAGGAGAATTGGCCGTAATTTTGCCGTGGACAAAAAAGATTTGCCAGAGGTGCTCGGTTCGGTACTGCGTGAGGACAAGAAACAAGAAATAGAAAAATCCGTTAAAAAGACTGTTAAAGAATACGGCGAAACATTAAAGCTTTTGGGCAAAGAATGAAACCCCTCACAATCGTTGAAGTAGAATATGTGGCGCATAGCTTGGCGCGTGAAATGATGAACTGGAACGAACCAATCCCGGATTTTGGCACGCGTCGGCCAAATATTCTTGAGGGATGCCTTATGTCTCCGTTTCAATCATTCGACAAAAAAAAATTATACAAAGGCCTTATCGAAAAGGCCGCGATTCTTTTTTATCTTATGGTTAAAAATCACCCTTTTCAGAATGGTAACAAACGAATTGCGATGACCACAATGCTTTATTTTTTATACAGAAATAAGAAATGGTTGCGGGTTGATAACCAAGAACTATACAATTTCGCGAAGTGGGTAGCGGAGTCGAATCCAAAACTTAAAGAAGAAACAGTACACGCAACAGAGAAATTTGTTAAAACCTATCTGGTAGATCATGAAAACTAAAACCGAAAAAGAAATAAAGGAAAAATTGGAAAGCGGGGGGCTTGATCCTGACGAATTTGACGACGACGAGCGCGAGGAACTCGCCGACTTACTTTAGTTAACAACGAACACCATCAAAGAATGTTTTGATACAATTTTGCGTGGCGATAAAGAAAAAAGTCGCCTGGCGGCGTGTAATGTCAGAAAGCTTGTGTATAGCTCATCAGTGGCGGGTAGAGAAAAATATGACGAAATTGCCGCCTTAGTCAGAACTGCGCCGGAAAATTATGCGCGTATTTCCGAGGATTGGCGGCAGGAGAATTTTATAATGGCGGTTTCGCAAACAGTAAACCGACCAAAAAATCCCTTATTTAAGGCATAAAAATGAGTTATCCGGGTTCTTTGTGTTGTTCTTATTGACATAATCGTATCATTTTGCTACGATTATTGTATATAAATGATACGATTATGATTGAAATAAGCCAAAAACAACAGAAAATACTGGGTCTATTCCTACGCTATCACCTTTTGAGTTCATCAGAGGTTCACGATCGTCTGTCTAAGGAGGGCGAAGAAACGTCCCTGGTAACCGTCAAACGAGAACTGTCCCGCATGGCGACATCAGGACTCCTGATTGCTTCCGGCAGGGGCAGATCACGCGCATATAGTGTAAGTGTTTTGGGACGCGTCTTAAGCAATGTGGACGCGAATGTTTACAACACCGTGGAACCGGATAAGCGATATGGCCTGGCAAATTTCAATTTTGACTTGTTGCCCTCGTTTCCTCAAGATATTTTTACTTCTGCCGAGCTTATAAGAGTTGAAGGAGCAACCGACCAATACCGCAAGCGCACGACTGATTTGCCGGAGGCTATTCAGAGAAGAGAACTTGAGAGGCTCATTATAGAACTCTCGTGGAAGTCGTCAAAGATAGAGGGGAACACCTATACGATTCTGGACACGGAGAAACTTATTTTAGAGCACAAGGAAGCTTTTGGCCATGACAAAAAAGAAGCACGAATGATCCTTAACCACAAGGAGGCGTTTGAGTTTGTCCATAATAATAAAAAAGAATTTCTAACTCTTACGCGCGCCAACTTGGAACAACTGCACGGTATTATAGTGCAAGACCTAAGTGTCGGAACGGGTTTGCGCCAAAAACCGGTCGGCGTAACCGGCTCTAAGTATCGGCCACTTGATAACATACATCAAGTCAGAGAAGCGGTGGAGGCGCTTGCGGCGACAATTTCATATGCAAACACGCCCTACGCCAAGGCACTCCTGGCTCTTATCGGCATAAGCTATGTCCAGCCGTTTGAAGACGGCAATAAACGCACCGCGCGTTTAATGGCAAACGCTTTGCTTCTCGCGCACAACTGCGCTCCGCTTTCGTACCGAAGCGTTGAAGAAAAAGATTATCGGGAAGCCACACTGGTGTTCTACGAACTCAACTCAATTGTCCCGTTCAAAAAAATCTTTATTGAACAATATATTTTTGCCGCGCAAAACTACGCAGTGAAATAGTACCATGTCTCAAATCCAGTCAGTCATTAAAAATATCTGAGACATTATGCGCAAAGACGCGGGAGTCGATGGATGTGAGTTCTATAATATATCCGATAAAGAAGCCGAGGAGATTCGGGACGATTTTCATAATTTTGCCGAAATAATTTTTGATAAATGGATGGATGAACGCGAAAAAGCGAAAAATGAGAAAAAAGAGAAACCCAAAATTTAAGGTCGGGGTTGTCTATAAAGAAACGCCGGACGCAAAGGATCGCCTACGTCGGCTTTGGGACCTGCTACTTTCCTTGCCCGCTTCGGGAAAAAACGAGGCAGACAATAAAAAGGTGTAATTCCTTGCGCGATTTTCTGCGTGCGGTTTATGGTCGAGAGAGCAAGGGACGAAGCGAAGAAGAAATAATAAATAGTATGCTAAAAAGGTTGGCAATAAATTTACCAAATAAAAAGTAATCAATAAAAAATTATGAACTACAACACACTTGCATCAAAAGATTCAATTAAAAAGACAATGGATGAGCTCAAAGATCGCGGCCATCTGCCGGAATTGGTAGAATCCCGCATCGAAGCGCTTCAAAGAATTAAAGATCTAATACCGCACGGCGCATCAG
>MHQO01000013.1:23952-25588 GCA_001820675.1 Candidatus Sungbacteria bacterium RIFCSPLOWO2_01_FULL_47_10 | reverse complement strand
TCTCAAAGAAGGCAATCACGGCTGGAACAATCTCCATGAAGCAATTATTGCGGAGAAAGATCCTGCCCAACAAGCAGTCTTACGCAAGCAGTCGGTACTGTCTGATTTTTATCTTGGTAGTGCCCATGCCGTTACCGAGAAAGGAGAGATGCTCATTGCCTCCAATTCCGGCAGTCAACTTCCGCATATCGCCTTTACTTCTCCAAACCTTATCTTCGTGGTCGGCGCGCAAAAAATTACACCAACGCTCACTGATGCGTTTGACCGCCTGGAAAAGCATGTTGTCCCGCTTGAAGATGAGCGCATGCAGAAGGCGATGGGCACAGGCACATATCCATCCAAAGTGCTCATTGTCAATAAAGAGCAGCCGTTCATGGGACGCAAATCTCTCGTTATCTTCGTGAACGAAAAACTTGGATTCTAATCAAATTCGTCAAACCCGGTCAATTCTCGCACGGAGGTACACCCCCACACCAAAATTTTTGGTGTGGGGGTAAAAAGTTCTGGCCCCGGGTCAAACGCTCGCCACGGGGGCAACTACAGGGCAACGGCGGGTTGATCTTCTCGGCACTCTGCCAGCAACTGGTTCATTTGTGCTAAAGTAACGGTGGGATATTTGTATTCTTCAGCCCAATCAACTTTTCGTAGTTCTTCCCGCCAAGCGAGCATCAAAAAACACCACACGGGTGTTTTTTTATCGGAGGCAATAGCATGTTTGTTTATTAAAGATTTTATCATGCAAGGAAACATTTCCCCACGCGTAACAATAGACCAGTTGCTTAATAATTTTTAGAGGAAATTTGATACAAAAAACCCTTATTTTAAGCCAATGATTTTTCAAAAAAACGGCTAAAACCTTATTAAGCAACTGGTCTAATGTATAGCCGCCCCAGCCCCCGGGCAAGTACCGGAATAACAATCCGATTTGATGATGACAGCGTTTCATTCGATAAAAAATCATACGTATGAGAAAAATTTTCATTCAGATGCTTTTCCTTTTATCGGTATTTGGCGGCGTGGCGACGCTTGCGGTATTTGCGCAGTCCGTGCCTGTGGCTCCCGTCAATTTTACCGCAGACGTATCCTTGGAAACATCCGATGTTTTGCTGAAATAGACATATGTGGAAACATCCGATTCGTCTGTTGAATTTTTGATCTTTCGGGACGGTCAGAAGATCGCCTCTGTTTCGTACATGACCGTCTTTACATTGATCACTCGCTTTCCGCCGAAACGCATGACTATGCCGTGAGCGCCTGCAACAGCATGGGGTGTTCGAATGGGGTTTCGGTGCGTGTTGATGTTCTTCCGAATACATCCGGAACATCCGAAACGTCTGAAACATCAAGAACAACGGAAACCACCGCCTCGACATCGTCCGCCTCTTCAGGCGAATCAGCATCTGGATCGGGGGGAAGCACAACCGCTTCGACGGGTTCAACTTCCGGCGATTCAACCCCGCCGGTGATCACGGATGTTCGCATAAAAAAGATCACTGATACCGGAGCGATGATTTTTTGGAATACCGACGATCTCTCGGATTCGCGGGTCGCGATCAATTCCGAAACGAAAACCTATTTGTTTTTGTTCCGAATGATAAATAAAAAAGGCCTTATGCAAGGCCCGTATTTATCCCCC
>MHQO01000013.1:20914-23939 GCA_001820675.1 Candidatus Sungbacteria bacterium RIFCSPLOWO2_01_FULL_47_10 | reverse complement strand
GGGGGATTTATTGCCGCTGGTATTTATCGAGATTTTTTTCAAATTCGTGAAGACGCATCCAAATACTCCGCAGTTCCGTGATCGCGGTCCAGTTATTGATGAATATCGAAAGACTACTGCGTACTTGATCGAATGAATTAGACACCTTCATCAAAATACCCAACGTAATGAGACCCGTAAAAAGACCAGGTCCCATAACAAGATACGGCACGATAACCATGAATTGAAAATACAAGCCCCGCCACAGATCAAAGTATCCATAATGAAGGAAGAGGCGATGGTAATTGAATTTGATGCCCATGAACAGCTCCGCGAGTTTCGGAATAGATGCGTAATTTTGTTTATCATCCTCGCCATACACGAGTTCTTTCCGGTATGCCGCTTCTACTTTCTGGTTGTTATATTCCAACCCCGGGAGCTTAATACCGACAAACCAGGAAATAATCATCCCCCCAACGCTTACTAGCAGTGCAAGCCACACGAGAGATCCGGGAATATTCTTTAGGTACTGAATTTCTACCCGTCCGCTTAGGGCCCAGAGAACCGGGGTGAACGCAACGAGCGTCAAAATCGAGTCAATAATCTGCGACCCAAGAGATTCCACGATTTTTGCGAATTTATACGTATCTTCCTGAATACGCTGGCTTGCGCCTTCGATTTCTTCAGATACGTTTCGCCAACGCGGAAGATAGTCATAGTTGATTGCTTCCCGCCAACGAAGAGAATATACGCGGGTAAAATACCATGTTGCGGTGTCGAGCAGAATCCACGGAATTACGATGTACATGAATAGCTTCATTCCGGCCCAGAATTCCGTTACAGAATGCTCATTGGCCTTCTGCAACAGGTCGTAGAAGTCTCCGTACCAGTCGTTCAGTTTCACCGATAAGGACACTTTGGCATAGATTAAAACAATAAGAAGGATAGCGCCGCCATATGCCCACCGCAGCCATTTCTTGCTCCGGAAAAATGACTTTATCACGCGCGGTACCTTCCATTTACTTTTCAAGCTACTGTATTCATGAGTATCACGGGCACGCATATTATTCAACCGGTCACAAGATCTTACTCCATATATGTATGAGAGAAATCTTTCTCTTGATATTCAGCGCGGGGTTAGGTATATATAAAAGATCGATTCGCACATATTGGAGGGATAAAAATGATTGATGACAGAGTGCGGGCCGAAATGATCTTTTATGCGACGACGCATGATTATTCGGATGCGGCCAGATATGAAAGGTTTGCCTTGGATTGCAAACTCGACCGGAAGGCTTTAGAAATTGGCGGGGTTATAAACAATCTTTCCGCACACATATCGAGTTCCGGAAAACCATTAGCAATACTTGAGACCGCATCCGCTACCGGACTGACTGCGGCTGGCGTAACGACACAGCTTGCAAGATTCGGCATCACGCACACGTACACTTCGCTTGATATAGAGCCAAACCTTCTTCAGTATGCAAAGGAACGCGGCAGGGGAGATGTCTTTGTGCGCGGAGATTTTGAACGATTGCCCTTTGCCGCCGATGCATTCGATATCTATATCATGATGGGCGCAGGCGGATATCGAACAGATGGAATGTTTTATCCGGAAGTGCATCGCGTGTTGCGGGTTGGCGGCTATTATGTCATGCCCCAGATCGGGCCGAACCCGTTTGCGAACACATCAGAAATACATACCGCCCTGCAGTCAGGGCTAAGCATTGTACGTGCGGATCACTATCTGATCGCCCAAAAAAGCATAGTCATAGTGCCATCCCCGACCCCATAGTCGGGTTTTTTTTATGATTTCTTCCAAAACCCTTGCCCCGGGGAAGTTCCGGCAGTACGGCGAGTTGACGAATAAAAAGCGGTATGATATGTTTATCCTATGGCACGAATCAACTTAGGTATCATATTGGAAAGTTTGGAGGCGGAATTACGGCGGTCTTTTCGGGCTGTTGTTTCTGAAGATCATACGAATTCAAAATTTCGGGAATTCAGAAAAAGAATTCATAAGAATCAGCAGTGGTATAGTGTTCCCGATCACTTGGTCGAAAAGGACTGATTCGGTGTAAAGAGGGGGCGGCATAATTTAAAAACGGCCCGTAACAATATCGGCCGTACCGTTACGCTGAAAAATTCCTTCTCCGGGAATTTTTAATTTTGCCTGTTATCCGGGAATAGCCGGATTACTATGGATTCTCATCATCACCATATAGAATCAACATTTTACGGTCTCGGGATTGCCCCCGGGCTTCTTGAGATTCTTGAAAAACTTCGGTATGTCACTCCGACGCCGATACAGATCCAGTCGATTCCTCCGGCAATTGAAGAAAAAGATGTTGTCGGAATTGCGGAAACGGGTACCGGCAAAACCCTTGCATTCGGCATTCCGATGATTCAAACCATCGCGCGAAAAAAAGGACAGGGGCTTGTTATACTCCCGACGCGGGAATTGGCGCTTCAGGTGGACGGCGAGCTTCATAAAATCGGAAGATCGCTTGGGCTTAAAACGGCGGTATTGATCGGAGGGCTTTCCATGAAGCCGCAAATTGATGCAATCGCGAAAAATCCTCACATCATCATCGCGACTCCGGGGCGGCTGATTGACCATTTGAATCAAAAAACCCTGTGTGTTGATCGCGTGAACATTTTGGTTCTTGATGAAGCCGATCGCATGCTTGATATGGGTTTTGAGCCGCAGATCAGGCGAATACTCCAGGACGTTCCGAAGAACAGGCAAACGATGCTTTTTTCCGCAACAATGCCGCAGGAAATATTCAGTATTGCTTCCAAAAATATGAAATTGCCGGTCAGGATAGAAGTTGCTCCTTCGGGAAGAACTCCCGATTTGGTGTCCCAGGAAATTTTCGTTGTGGACAAACACTCAAAACTGCGCCTTCTTGAAAAAATTATCGGAGATTACAATGGGTCGATTCTTATATTTACCCGGACAAAACATGGCGCGAAACGGGTTACGAAAGCGGTGCGCGCGATGGGACATAACGCGGCCGAAATTCATTCAAACCGGTCGCTTGCG
>MHQO01000013.1:17975-20872 GCA_001820675.1 Candidatus Sungbacteria bacterium RIFCSPLOWO2_01_FULL_47_10 | reverse complement strand
ACATGCCATTTCATTCGTCTTGCCCGAAGAGCAGAGGGAAATCAGGAACATCGAACGGCTTATCCGGAAAAATTTGCGCGTATCGGCTCTTCCAGAACTTCCTCCCGGCAGGATCGAACCCCGCGATGAGAGAACGCGTTTTTTTCGCAGGGGACAGGCGGGCCATGCTCGCGGGAGACCCGGAATGGGACGGGGGCGGCAGTATTCACATTTTTCCGCGAAGTACCCCGCAAGGCGACATCAGGACGGTCGTTAAAAAGATGTTGGGGCATGAACCGTGTTGTAAATTTTTTCAAGATTCGTACGGCTGTGCTTTCCACACTCAACCTGAAAAAAGAAAATTTTCTTGCCACGTCTTTTGCAATCGCCTTCTTGGTTGACCTGACGCGCATCAGCGTTTATTACGGAAACGGGATGATGACGCTTGATTATTATTGGTGGTTTTCCGTTTTTGCCGTAGCGCTCGTCGGAAGCCTCATCGGGCGAAAAATCGTTTTTAAAATTCCGGGCCCGGTTTTCTATAGGTTCGTCTACAGCGCCCTTTTTCTTGCAGGGATTATGTTTATCGCAGGATAAGATTTTTTCTTCACAATAAAAATTATTGCGATACATCAATTCTTTTTATGGATACGAAGTTTGAGATCCCGCCGCGAGCTATTGCATCCGGCCGATTCGCGGTGTACAGGAGAATCATGACCTTTGATAACGGCGGGGATCGGTCGTGAAAAGTACTGGCGAAGAAATCAAGAGTGCGCATGAGCTTGTAAAACGGGTCGAGGCGGATATCGCACGGCAGGCCGCGGAAGGAAAGCGAATTCATATCATATGGGATTTTGACAGCGTTCTTTCTTCCCCGTTGAGTGATGACGTATTTGCGCATGTAAACGGCGATCTTGAAAAATATTTTGACTATGAGGCGCGAATGTCTATGAGTCCGCCCCGGCCGGGACTGTGGCTCCCGCTCGCAGAAAAAATCGGAAAATTGCATTCATCACAAGATATTGTGACGACGCGTTCCAGTTTTCTTGCGTTTCGCGTCATGGTTTTTTGCATATGGCATGCCTCCTCCGATATATCGAAATGGATGCGCTGGATTCTTTTTGTGGGCCATCAATCAAAGGGGGACAGTTTCAGGATAATTCTCGAGTCGTTTCGGAATGATGCGGATATGATCGTGTATTATATCGATGATAGCGAAAAACACATCGGAACTTTTTCCGATATAAGCAGGAAGCTCGGGATGAGCGGCAGAACCGTCGGCATTGTGTCGCCTAAAATCAGAAATTATTCAAGAGAGCAGTTTGAATGGCATTACCAATCGGTTATGGGAGCATTGGGAGATGATGCGGCGCTTGTGCCGGGCACTCCTGGAGGATATGCGAACGGCCATTTGGTTTTGCCGGGCGGGCTTGCCGGATTTCGAACCGTTATCGCGAAGAGTTTTTTGCGGGCGGAACAAAAAGCCGTGATTGATCAATTCGGCCCTGTTCTCGAGTCTGAATGCAAGGATTTATTTCCCGGAGAACCGGTTACGCCGAAAAGGCTTCACTCGGCCTTTCGTTTTCTTCAGGAAGAAGCGATACACGACACCATGGTGATTGACGAAATTATGGAAGAAGCCGTGCGTTCCGGAAAACTCGAGTAACGCGAAGGGAAACTTGTGCCGAAAGAAGATACATTTGAATGACCGCGACCCGCGGTCTTTTTGATTGCGAAAGATCTTGCGAGTACCGCGGATGAGAGGTCGCGATTCGTTCGTTTGACATCATGCGGTTTTTATGAAACCATCGAAATAGTTCCTGATCAATTCCGGAGAAAATCCTCATGGTAAAACAGATGGTGCGGCGCGGCGATATTCTTCAGTTTTCCGATTATCCGTTGCGTCATGGATTTTCGACGAAACGCATGGGCAATATGTCATTCCGTTTCGACTCTGAAAGTATGGTCTTGGAGAATAGGACACGGCTTTATGAATCGCTCGGGGTCCGCCGCATGATTGAGATTGCGCCTCAACACGGAGGGGCGGTGCATTTTGTCGGCCCCGAGTCGTATGATCTTCGTATCCCTTGCGACGCGCTTTTTACTTCAGAGGATATATTTTTACAGCTGAATCCTGCCGACTGTTTCCCCGTGTATATGACCGGTGCGGGGGGACGATGGTGCGGATTGGTTCATGCCGGGCGCAAGAGCGTTGATTGCGGCATTATTGAAGAATCGATTTCTGGCGTGGCAAGAAATTTCGGTGAGCGTCTTTCGGATATTCTCGTTGCAATAGGCCCAGGAATTCAAAAGTGTTGCTATGGCGGGGAAGAATTGGCATCAGAACTTCGAAATAAGCCGTCGTGGGCGCCGCATATCACGGAGGGGCCACTTGGCTTTCGCGCCGATCTGTTGGATTATGTTGTTTCTCGCCTCCGGGAAGCGGGAGTATCGTTACAAAAGATTTCTGTTGCCTCGTCTGTTTGGGGAACGCCTCTGTGCACAGGTTGTGCAATTGATTCGGATGGAACTCCGCTTTTTTACTCGCATCGCCGATCTATTGAGACCGGGGAACCCGAAGGCAGATTTGCGGCTTTGGTCAGACGGCAGTAAGGTTCGCCGTTCCGTTCCGTCATTTATTACGCCACGCACGTGGCGTATTTATTATTGCTGTGCCATTGGCGCTATTGCGGTGCCGGATGATATGATGAGAAGATCGGAGCGTATGAAATACGGAACCCAAAATCTTTTTATACGAAAAGGACTTCAAGCTGTTATTTGCCTATTTTTTCTTTGTGCGTCTTTTTTTCTTTTTTTTCAGTCTGCGAATGCCGTTGTTCGCCCGATTGTGTTTCCGGTCGAGGTGCCGTATTATTTTCGCGACGATTATCTTGACCCGCGGGGAGGCGGAACGCGAA
>MHQO01000013.1:10721-17948 GCA_001820675.1 Candidatus Sungbacteria bacterium RIFCSPLOWO2_01_FULL_47_10 | reverse complement strand
GACGGAGTTGTTACGTATGTCGTTTCTCCGGAGGCGTCATGGGGATATGCGATTGAAGTCCGTGATACGGATGGTTATACCTATAATTATCTTCATTTAAATAACGATACACCCGGAACGGACGACGGAAAGGGGGGAGAAGGACATGCGTATGCGCCGGAGATTGAGAACGGAGTGAGGGTTTCAAAGGGACAGTTTATCGGATGGGTTGGGGATTCCGGGAACGCTGAAGAAACCCCGCCGCACCTGCATTTTGAAATAGAGGACCCCCGCGGAATGCATATCAATCCATACGACAGTCTTCTTTCTGCGGCAGGCCTGACTGTGGCCCCGGAACCGCCCCCGGGAACGGTTACATATGAAGAGAGACATGAAATAGATTTTGATCCGGTATATCGCGATGCTATAACGCGGGAACTTGTCTTTGGTGACCGGGGAGATATGGTTCAACTTCTCCAGGCTAAGCTCCAAAAAGACGGATATTATACATCCGCATATATTACCGATTATTTTGACTCAATAACAAAAGACTCCGTGATCCGTCTTCAGCGCGCATACGGACTTGATGCGACAGGCCGCACGGACTATCCGACCCGTTTGCTTCTCAATATAGGAACGGGATTCGTGGAACCCTCGCCGGAGCCGGTCGCGGGCATTGATGATGAACATGAAACCAATGAGGCACTTTCCGAAGGTGCGCGGGGTCCGGAGGTCACCGCACTTCAAGTGAATTTGCGAAAGCTCGGATATTACACATCGTCACTCATTACCGATTACTTCGGTCCCATTACAAAGGCGGCGGTTATTCGGTTTCAGACGGCACACGGGATGGATCCGGTAGGAGTTGTCGGCCCGCACACGAGAGCGGCGATGGAGCAGGATCTTCTGACAATGGGGTCGCTTACGTTCATATCCGACCTTGAGTCCGGCATGAAAGGCCGGGAGGTTGATGAACTGCAGGCAAGACTCAAAGAACTCGGATTTTATACATCAACGTATATTACGGGAATCTATGACTCTTTGACGCGGGATGCGGTTACTCGGTTTCAGAGATCGCGGGGGATCGATCCGGTGGGTGTGGTGGGTCCGCAAACGCGCGCCGCATTGAACGGGACAAGCATTCCATTTTCAGTTCCATCTTCCTCCTCTGCCCCCGCACCTTCTCTTCGGCAGCAGGGTGCCGTACCGTCACCAACAGGGTACGTTTTTACCGGAGACCTTGAGGAGGGGGCGCGGGGAGAAGCCGTGCGACAGCTTCAGATTGCATTAACATCCTTTGGTTTTTTCACATACTCCGCGACCGGGTATTTTGGGCCGATTACCAAGTCCGCGGTTATGCGTTATCAGGCCGCTCGCGGGATTGAGCCGATTGGGATCGTGGGGCCGAAAACGCGCGCTTCCCTAAATGCCCGATAGGACAAGGTATGCTATTGACACCGGGTTGCCGGTTTGATACACTTCCTTTGTAGTATATTAGGTAGGTCTTGATTCCTCTTTTTCGCATTGCGTAATTTTGAGGGTAGTAAAGATCGGTCGAATTGTTAATTAGTTAAGTTGGACAATCATATGGCAAAGAAATTATACGTCGGTGGATTGTCATACGGAACCACGGAAGATACGTTAAAAGATACGTTTTCTCAAGCTGGAACCGTTGAATCCGCGACGATCATTATGGACAGAATGTCCGGCAGATCAAAAGGATTCGGTTTTGTGGAAATGGCAACGGAAGAAGAGGCACAGAAGGCGATTGAAATGTTTAACGGCAAGGAAATGGACGGAAGAAGCATTGTCGTGAATGAAGCGCGTCCGCAGGAAGCGCGCCCCCGCACCGGAGGATTTAACCGGGACGGATATGGCGGAGGCCGGCGGGATCGTTACTAAAAAATCTTTTTGAAAAATTCCCTTTTTGAAGGGAATTTTTCTTTTATAAAACCGCTTTGAAAAAGCGGTTGTGTTAGTGAAAGGACCGGCATTTTTGTGCCGCCCCATCCGCCAATTGCCGGTGTCCGGCGTCGATTTGTTCCGACAGCCATTTCAAAATTTCCGAATGCGGCATAAGAGGAGATGACAGGGTAAATTCCATACCGGAAAGAATACGCCTAATTTCATGTTCCCGTCCGCCGGATGAAAGGAGGAAGGGAAGGTCAACAACCCTTTTTCCTCCATTGATTTCCTGTCTGACAGCCGATGCGATTTTTTTGTCAGCAGAGTCCTTAATGAAATTCGGAGCGTCATCACGCATGGTAAGCGCGAAGAACGAATACGATGGGTGTTGCTGTGCCAGGGATCGGATATAGAGCGACAGGTCTTCAAGCCATGCGCCGGTATCGTTCTCGGTAACAGGTCCGTGAGCGATCAAAAATACGCTTGTTTTTTTTTCCGTCATTTTTTTTACTCACCGCAGAAAGACGGTCAGAGAGTATTATTGTAAATTGGTATGAAAAATCTATCGGGCCCATCACTGCGTACGGAATTGGGAATTCCGCACGAGCCTCCGGGTTGAATGGTTTCTGTTCCGTGCTGGCATATCGGCGAGTGTGAGAGGAATGTGCCATCCGTTCCATCATCAGCGAAAAAAGAACATCCGGCTCCTTGCGTATTCCGAGAACATATTCTATCTGGCGGTACATTTCACTGTGGCTTGAGATAAAAAATGGAATAATAATGATTGCTTTTGCGCCATCCGCATATAACTTATATGATGCTTTCTGAATTGTTTCTGCGTCCCCCATGCCGAAGACGACCATTGTTTTATGACTGCCTTTTACCGCGTCTACCGCCGACCTTACCCGATCATTCCATTCCTCGGTTGATCCGTGCGCAAGAACGATAATGCCGAGTTCCGAATCTTTACTATTCCGCATCAAGTCTGATTCCGGGCAGGATGACGGTTTTACGCCGCATCCTGCGACCGTAAAAATGAGGAAGAGAACGACGAGGGCAAGGATATCCCGCGATTTACAAAAGGGCTTCATGTACCCCCCATTGTTAAGGTGCAATTTTTTCATATATTATAGTAGGAGCAAATGCCGGAGAAGTCAAAATAATAATCTGTTCCGGTTCAAAATGCTTGAAGAATTTTTTTAATGATTGCTTTGTGGTGATTTGCACGTTCTCCGGAATACGGATAGGATATATATATTATTTGTAATACCCCTTAAAACTATGCACGCGAATACACGAATGTTTCAAAAAGGAATAGGGCTTCCGATAGTCCTTATCATTATCGCACTCGCACTCGGCGGGGGCGGGGTATCGTATTATGCGGTTAAACAGCAGGCAAAAAAAGCGCGAGACCTTCAGGAGAAAGCGCTACGCGAAGGAGAGGCAAGACTTCAGGAAATCAGAAATGAGCGCGGGGAGATGATGAGACACGAAACCTACGTCATTAAACTTGTGGAACAAAACGATTCCGGACAAACGGGAGAGGTGTGGATTGGGGATGCCGGAGGGAAGGCAAAGGTGACAATTAAACTGGAAGGCATGAAATCGCTTGTTTCCCAGCCGGCGCACATCCATGGTGGCGCATGTCCCAGTCCGGGCGCGGTGAAATATCCGCTGACGAGCGTCGTTGAGGGAAATTCGGTAACACAGCTTTCGGTTCCTGTAGAGGACATATTGAACGGTCTGCCGCTTGCCATCAATGTCCATACGTCAGCCGAAGATTTGAAGACGTATGTTGCATGCGGCGATATTTCTGCGGACGCAATAATGGATACCGGCGAGGCAATGATGAATGATCGCGCAAAAATGGAATCGGGTGAAATGACGGAGGGGGGCGGCGTGATGGAGGGAGAGACCGGTATGACGGAAGAGATCAAAACATTCAACATTGACGCAAGGAATTTTTCTTTTTCGAAAAAAGAAATACGCGTTAAAAGGGGGGCTAGAGTGCGGATTGATTTGAGCAGTGTTGAAGGGTTTCATGATTGGGTGGTTGACGAGTTCAATGCAAAAACAAGCAGGGTCAATACCGGCCAAAAAACATCGGTAGAGTTTATCGCGGATACGGCGGGAACATTCGAGTACTACTGCAGTGTTGGCTCGCACCGTCAGTTCGGCATGGCAGGAAAGCTTATTGTTGAATAGGGTGGAAGGGTTCGCAGACCGCCTCCCGTTTTTCCACCGGAAGAAAAAATGCGTTTATTCTATGAAATCCCGGTACATGCGCCATGGTCGGCGCATATCATGAAAAGGGGTATTATGCATTCACTGGGCTTTATCTATCGAAGGTTTCTCAAGAAATTGTTGTTTTGTTTTAATCCGGAATCGGTGCATGTGTCCGCAATTCGTTTTGGTGAGAGGTTGGGCGAATCACGCATCGCGCGAAAAACGATTTCCGGAGTAACGGGAATTCAATATCCTGAGCTTTCACAGAACGTCAGTGGAATACATTTTTCAAATCCGGTTGGCCTTGCCGCCGGTTTTGACTATGAGGCGAGACTGACGCGTATCGCACCATGCCTCGGATTCGGATTTGAAACCGTAGGAACCATTACCAACATGCCATGCGAGGGGAATGACCCTCCTCGCCTCGGACGCCTGGTGCGGTCGCGTTCTCTTATGGTGAATAAGGGTTTTCGGAATCCCGGCATTGATTGCATACTTGAAAAATTTAAAAATACCGAGTTTTCGTTTCCTGTGGGAATCAGTATCGGACAGACGAATTCAGCCGGTATCGCCACCATTGAACAGGCGCAATTCGATATTGTAAGCGCGTTCGAAAAAGCGGAACAGTCACAAGCGCCCTTCAGTTATTATGAACTGAATATCAGTTGTCCGAATTTGCGCGGAAACATATCGTTTTATGATCCCGAATATTTCCATTCGCTTCTCAATGCGGTATGTGCTTCGAATCTTACAAAGCCTCTTTGGATAAAAATGCCGATTGATAAAAGCGATCACGAAATTGGCTCACTGCTTCGCGTCGTATCAGATCATCCGGTCAGCGCCGTCATATTCGGCAATTTGCAGAAAAACAAGCAGGATCCTTCGTTGGTTCGGGAAGAAGTGATGAAATTTCCAAAGGGTAATTTTAGCGGGAAGCCCACGGAACGGCGCTCAAACGAGCTTATTCGGCTTGCATATCATTTTCCCGGAAGGACATTTGCCATTATCGGATGCGGGGGTATTTTCAGCGCCGAAGATGCATATCGAAAAATCAGATTGGGAGCAAATCTCGTGGAACTTATTACGGGGATAGTTTTCGATGGTCCGCAGTTGATAGGCGAGATTAACCGCGGCCTTGCAGCACTGTTGCGCCGTGACGGATATGCGTCATTGGGCCAGGCGGTTGGTACCCTGCGATAGGGTTTTAAGTTGCGCGTAATCTTGAATAGATATATACTACATGCGGGGGTGCGTTAGCGTGCCGCTGTCATATACATATAAATAGTTCTTTATAGGCAAAAAACCGCAGAAAAAGGAGTGAGTATCCATGAAGCGGTTTACGGGAACCGAATGCGTTCGTCAAGGCATGTATTTCAACATCAGGCGGTGTCTGCTTGTATCGGCCGGTGAAGGCGAGCGCTTGCCCGGAACGGAGCATAACACATATCGCAGGGTGCCTCAATCGTTATTTTTTATACTCGGTCCCTTGTTCGGTCTTGTGTTCATTATTTTTCTCCCCGTTCTTGGATTTGTGTTTTTCGGAATACTGTTAGTACAAAAGCTGGCGCTCGCGCTTCATGCCGCAAAGAGTGCGTCGGTGCGCGTGCTTAGTCCCGTATGGGAACCGCTTTTGGCGTTTTTCCATCGCGGCTCTCACAAAGAACCGCGCATGAGGAAAAAACAAGATACACTCTCTTCTGAAGAAGACGTGTGGCTGAAAAAAACAAAAAAAAGACTGAACAGCACTGAAGACGAAGACAACTCATAATCTTGCGACATTACGCACCCCCTGCAGTTTTTCGTGTGCCCGCATGACTATCACGATTAACCGGAAAAGCGCTGTTGAGAAAAACGGATTAATTCCCTTGAGATATGAGATTATTCGTATCGGTAAAGCCGCGATCGAGACACGAATCGGTTAAAAAAATTGATGATACTCATCTCGTCGTCGCGGTAAAAGAATCCCCGGTTCAAGGGCGCGCGAATGATGCCGTTATACAGGCATTGGCGAAATTTTTTGATATTGCTCCATCGCGTTTTTGCATACGATCGGGGCAGGGGGGAAGAAAAAAAATAATCGAGGTGTCATAACGCATGATGGTAAAGTCAAAAATTCTTGCACCGTTTCTTATTCTCGGCTTGCTCACCGTAGGCGGTTTTGGTTTTTTTGGGTCCGGCTTCATGAGCCATGCCGAAGGAGGCCATGACTGCCCGATTTCTTTGATGTCCGGCGGAAATTGTCCTCCATCCGGAGGGATTCTTGCTGTCGCCCTTCATCATATCGGCGGATTGCAGAGTTTTATGCAGTCCGCAATCGAGGCGGCTTCTTCTTTTTGGACGCTTCTCGCTCTTCTCTTTTTTGCATTTCTATTTTTTTCAAAATTTCTTCATGTCGCACCCCCAATATCCTATGCGCAGATTGAGGCGCAAGAATCCGAATTTGCTCTTATTTCAAAAAGGCGGTTTCTTCGTTGGCTTTCGCTCGTTCGCACTGAGGATGGGCATTGTCTCATCCGGGTGCATGAGGCCTCCTGATATATTCAGGCGGTTTCATCAATAAATAATTATTCGTATTCGTATCATGCACCCGTTCAAACACATGAACGGGTATTTTGGTATTAAAAAAATGAAACTGAAAAACAAAAATATCATACTGTTGATAATCGGAATCTTATTCCTTATCGGCATCGTTTCGCTTATTGCCACGCAGGAAAGCGGCGGCGGTTCGAAATCGACGGCATATTCGGCTGGCGCTTTGACGGCGCCGGAACGCATCTTTGATTTCAGCACGATTTCAATGAAAAACGGCACGGTGTCCCACAGGTTTGAGGTCCAGAATGATGGAGAGGAGCCGGTGGTCATAGAAAAGGTCTATACCTCCTGCATGTGCACGGTTGCGTCCGTTATTGACAGTGACGGAAAGACATATGGTGAATTCGGGATGCCGGGCCATAGCGGGCCGTCGAGGACACGGATTGAAGTTGCGCCGGGCAAGAAAGCGATTGTTGAGGCAGTATTCGATCCGGCCGCACACGGCCCTTCCGGGGGGGGGCTTGCGCAAAGGTCGATATATCTTGAAACAAATTCCGCCGCGTCTCCCAAGCTTGAGCTTGCGTT
>MHQO01000013.1:7292-10701 GCA_001820675.1 Candidatus Sungbacteria bacterium RIFCSPLOWO2_01_FULL_47_10 | reverse complement strand
TACTTCTGCCGGGATATCTTGCCTCGGCCTTTCGGGAAAAGAAGGATATTTTGAAGATGACATTTGTTTTTTTTGCAGGAATTTCCGCAATTCTTGTTCCAATCGGACTGGGGGCGGCCGGACTTGCGCAATTTTTTCGCAATTTTCACACTCAAATGTATATCTTCGGCGGTATTCTTATGATTGTTTTTGCCGTTTTTGCCGTATTCGGAAAAGGGCTTGCCATGATTCCCATGCCAAAAGGACTTGTTTCCGAAGGCGGCGCGTCGCATCCGAAATCAGTGTTTCTCCTTGGGATGTTTTCCGGAGCGGCAACATCGTGCTGTGCTCCCGTGCTTGCGGGGGCGGTAACGCTTGCCGTTATATCCGGCGTATTCTGGAAAGCGCTGGTTGTTACGTTCGCATATGTGTTCGGTATGACATTTCCGCTCTTTATCGCGGCATATCTCTACGATCGATATAAAATCGAACATTCGCGGGTTATACGGGGCCGTCTTTTTGAATTCAAGATAGGCCGGAAGATCGTCTATGTTCATTCAACAAACATTCTTACCGGCGCGGTATTTCTTCTTGTGGGAGCAATGCTTCTCTATCTCGCACTTTCCGGCAACGCCTTTTGGGCTCCCTCATTTCAGGCGGGGATTGGCAACGCGCTCAACGCATGGTCGCAACAACTTCTGGATGCTTTGTCGGGCATACCGGAATTTATTTGGGGAATAAGCATTATCGGAGTTTTTTTGTTCTTCCTGTACGGGCGGAACCGGAATTCTCGCAGATAATATCATTATGGAATTATCTCATACCAGCAACGAAGACAATAATGAAGATATGTCTGGTTCCGTAGAATCGCAAAAAAAGGAACCGGATTATTGGAAATGGGTTGCGTTCGGATTTATTGCGTTATTTGTTTTTACGCAGTTTTTTGAAGTCACCATTCGTCTGCGATACGGCTTCGGTGAAAAAGGGAAGGCGCAGGTAGTACAGGGTCAGGGCGGCGGTGATTTGAAGGATAGTTTTCTGCCTCGCGACGGAGTCCGGTTGCCGGTTCAATGGGGCGACATCGGCAAGAAGATGGTTGAGGCCGGGGTGATCGATCGGGAGAAACTTGAAGCGGTGTACGAGGCGCGGGGCGGTCTTGATGAGGATGTGCGAAAATTACTTGAGAGTACCGATATCGAAGACCTTGTGATGAATGAGGAAAATTCCGCCGTTCTTCTTAATTTCCTGTGGGCGTTCGGCCTTTCAAATAAAAATCGAATTTTAGAAGAAGGCCCCATGACAGATGCGCGGTATGGCGGGGACGCAAGCCGGTTTGCTTCAACCGGCGGCTGGCCGCTTGCAAAAGGAAATGTGATGGATCACTTCAGCGCGCATGCGTTTGTGACGCTTACCCCGGCAGAGCAGGAACGTGTCGAGCGAGTATCGCAGAATATCTATCGCCCGTGCTGTGGAAATTCGACGTATTTTCCGGATTGCAACCACGGCATGGCCATGCTGGGACTCCTTGAATTGCTTGCTTCGCGCGGGGCAAGCGAAGAGGAAATGTACAGGATCGCCCTGCAAGTCAATTCGTATTGGTTTCCCGACACATACCGTACGATTGCAAAATATTTCGAGAAGCGCGGTGTTGAATTGAGCGCATTGGATCCGAAAGAAGTTTTGGGCTCGGCATATTCAAGCGGCCAGGGATATCAGCAAATTTTGAAAGAAGTCGAACCGCCGAAAGTTCAAAGCGGCGGAGGAGGGTGTGGAATTTAAGATTGTGTGTACACAAAGTGAGCATGAACGAAGAAATAGAAAAACATAAATCCGAACAGCAGGCATACTATGAAAAAACAAAGAAGAATGATTTACTTCCGGTAAGTATTTTTATTGCGTCAATCATATTTGCTTCGGCGTGGATATATTCATCATCAAGGAAACATCAATATACCCCGTCTGCGGTTCAGATGAAGTTCGAGGAGCCGGTTGTGTTGAGCGAGCTTGAAAAAAGAATATTGCCGGAGGAGGGTATCGTGTTGCCTATTCGGTGGGAGAATATGGGCGCAAAAATGGTGAGTGTCGGCCTGATTGACGCCGAGGAGTTCCGACAACTCTATGAAAGCCGGGGCGGGGTTGATGACGAAATGAAAGCGATACTGCTTGGCAACGCGAACGGCGCCGTCACAATGACGCGCGAGAATTCGGGGATTATCCTGAATATGCTCTGGGCTCTGGGGCTCGGAACAAAAAATGAAATTCTGGAAAACGGCGAGATGTCGAACCCGCGCTATGGCGGTGCGGCACACTTTGCCTCGGTTGCGGGATGGACCCTTGCGCGGGGAAGCGCAATGGACCATTTTGCGCGGCATCCGTTTATTATCTTAACTCCCGAACAGCAAGAACTCGTTGATAGGGTATCGAAAAATATTTACCGCCCGTGTTGCGGCAATTCGACTCATTTTCCTGACTGTAATCACGGCATGGCGATGCTTGGTCTTCTTGAACTTATGGTCGGGCAGGGCGTGCCGGAGGAAGAAATGTATCGTGCCGCGCTTCAGGTAAACGCCTTTTGGTTTCCCGATATGTATCATATGATTGCGAAGTACCTTGAGACGCAGAATGGTGAATGGGAAACGGCCGATCCGAAAGAGATTCTCGGAGAAAATTATTCAAGCGCCGCCGGTTTTCAGGCGATTCTTCAGAAGACGGGGTCTCTCGAAGAAAAAAATCATCAAGGAAGTTGCGGGGTTGGGGGCGGATCTCTGCCGGCGGGGAATCCCGGTGGCGGATGCGGAATCTGACGGTATAAACTATGCGCATGAACGACGACAAAAATATAGTGACGGAAAAATCAATATCAAAAAAGGGATTCTGGCGGGTTTTGTGTTGCGTTGCTCCGGCGGTAGTGGGCATTGGATTTCTCGCCCTGTTTTGGAAAGGCGGAAGTTTCCGAATATGGCTTTTTATTTTGCTTTGTCCGGTTCTGCATTTTTTGCTGACGAGAGGACATCGGCATGGAGAAAATCATAAAAACGATACCAATGATTCTTAAATCGACAATGTACGGACTCACGGGAACGGCAACCTTGTTGGTCGTATATTTTTCCACTCTTGCCCGTATCTCCGGCTGGACTTTTGCTCTGGATCAATTCGCTCAATTTTGGTATTTCGTCGTGAGTTTGGCGGTTGGTTTTGGCGTACAAGTCGGCCTCTACGCCTATTTGAAAAACGTCATACACCATCCAAACGTATCGGGGAAAATTCTCGCACTATCAGGAACAACTTCAACGGGCGCCATGATCTCTTGTTGCGCGCACTATATTGTAAACATTCTGCCGATCATCGGGATTACCGGATTTGTTACAATCGTAAGCCAGTATCAAATCGAACTCTTTTGGGTTGGGCTTTTTTTCAACATCGCGGGAGT
>MHQO01000013.1:0-7263 GCA_001820675.1 Candidatus Sungbacteria bacterium RIFCSPLOWO2_01_FULL_47_10 | reverse complement strand
TTACACATTCATCGCTCGTGAACTCCGCCGGGAATTCTCCGATTCGCTAATGGGGGGCATAGCATGGAGTTATTATGGAAAATCAAACTTCGAACGGAGTGAAAAAGATATACAGTATCGGTATTGGTGTTGCAGGTATCGTTACGGTCTTTATTTTTGCTAATCTTTTTTCAAACCGCGGAAACGACAATGTGCCGCAAAAATCCGAAGCAATAAAAACAATGCCGGTATTGATTCCGCAAACAAACGATGAGGGAGGCGTTGTTGTCGCGGTCACGCCAAAAGATCAGTCGGACTGGAGTTTCGAAATAACACTTACCACCCACTCGGGGAATCTTGGCGAAGACCTCGGGGAGGTTTCCGTGCTGGCGGATGAAATGGGGAATGAATATCGGCCAGTTGCATGGGAAGGGGATCCTCCGGGAGGACACCACCGCAGAGGGGTGATTCGCTTTGGCGAGATTACACCGTCACCGCATTCAATTATTCTTACTATTCGTCAGGTGGGCGGCGTAGATGAACGGAAGTTTGAGTGGATAATTCAACTTTGACATTATACCCCTGGGGGGTATAATGAACATGTGGAAAAGAAGATTAAAAAACGCGTGATGCTACGGCTTAAAATTCTGGAGGGCCAGATTCGAGGATTGCAGAGAATGGTTACTCAGGAGAAATACTGCATCGATATTATCGAGCAGTCACTTGCCGTTAAGCAGGCGCTTTCCGGGGTGGAGGATTTGCTTTTGGAGAATCATTTATCCGTCCACGGTGCCGAGCAAATGAGGTCAGGAAAAAAAAGAATGGCCATTCGGGAAATTATGACGGTGTATAAAATTTCGAAGAATAAATGAGATAATAACAATGTGCCAATGAAGAAAAAAACGTACAAAATCGGCGGCATGCACTGCGCAAGCTGCGCAGGAACGATTGAGCGCATGCTTCAAAAAAAAGCCGGGGTGCATTCGGCTTCGGTTAACTTTGCTTCGGAATCCGTACTTGTTGAATTTGATGAACAGGTTGTTTCCGAGCCAAAACTTGCTCAAGCGGTTGATTCGGTAGGGTACAAGCTCATCATCGGCACTACAGCCGAAAAAGAAACGGCGGGAGGCGACACAGACGCCGAAACAATATCAATAAAAGTATTGGGGATGGACTCTCCGCATTGCGCAATGATTGTCGAGAACGCCGTTAAAAAACTGCAGGGCATTAAAAATATTGATATAGATTTTTCAAATCAGCGTGCAAAAGTAGTTTTTATTCCAAAACAACTTACCGTCAAGGACATTTTCGAAGTTATCGCCGATGCAGGCTACAAACCGATTGAAGAAGAAGGAGAAGCCGAAGAAATTCTGGATAAAGAGAAAATTGAGCGGGAGAAACAGGTAAAAACAATGAAGCGCAAACTCGTTATTGGCGGCATTTTTTCGTTCTTCATATTTTTGGGCAGTTTTCCGCAATGGTTCTCTTTTGTGCCCCACGTTTTAAGCAATACGTGGGCGCTTTTGATACTCACAACGCCCGTGCAATTCTGGGTTGGCTGGCAGTTCTACAGCGGACTGAAACTGCTGGTAAAATATCGCACGGCAGACATGAATACGTTAATCGCCATCGGAACGCTCTCCGCGTATTTTTATAGTGCGGGGGTTGTCGTTTTCCCAGAGTTTTTTTCAAAAGGCGGGGTAACACCTCAAATTTATTTTGACACGTCCGCCATTATTATTGTTTTAATTCTTTTGGGAAAATATTTTGAGATTTTAATGAAGGGCAGGGCGTCCGAAGCGATAAAAAAACTTATTGGGCTGGAGCCAAAGACCGCAAACGTTTTGAGGGAAGAAAAAGCCGCCGAAGGCGAACCTCGTCAGCGGCGGGAAATTGAAATACCGATTAGCGATGTACACGCCGGAGATTTCATAGTTGTCCGTCCGGGCGAAAAAATCCCTGTTGACGGAAAAATTATCGAGGGCGAATCGGAAATTGACGAATCAATGGTAACGGGAGAATCGATGCCGGTTCATAAAACTGCAGGCAAGGCGGTTATCGGCAGTACCATTAATAAATTCGGTACTTTTACCTTTCAGGCAACCAAAGTCGGCAAAGACACTGTTCTTTCCCAGATCATTAAGATGGTTGAAGAAGCACAGGGGTCAAAAGCTCCCATTCAGCGCCTTGCCGATCTGGTTTCTTCGTATTTCGTTCCTGTTGTAATAGTAATCGCAATTTTCACCTTCAGTGTTTGGTTTTTCTTCGGCCCCGCTCCCGCCTTCAGTTTTGCTTTGATAAATTTTGTGGCGGTTCTCATCATCGCCTGCCCCTGCGCCTTGGGTCTGGCAACCCCCATGGCGATTATGGTTTCTTCCGGCAGTGCCGCAGGAAAAGGAATCTTGATCAAAGACGCCGCCTCGCTTGAAATTGCAAACAAGATAGATACGATAATTTTAGATAAAACCGGCACGCTTACCCGGGGGAAACCGCAGTTAACCGATATAGCCGCTTTTAATAATGAAGACCAAGCGCATGTGCTTGCCCTTGCCGCGTCGCTTGAGCAAAGATCGGAGCATCCTTTAGCGCAGGCAATCCTGCAGTATGCCGCGAGTCTTGATCAAAAATCTTCACATCCGCTTGATACGGCAATAATGGATGAGGCGAAAAAAGAAAAAATTGAGCTGTATAAACTGGAAGATTTTAAAGCAATTTCCGGAAAGGGACTGCGCGGCCTTCTTTATGTTCAAACTCAAAGAATCGAGGCCTATTTGGGAAACAGGGCTCTTATGAGGGATTTGGGCCTTGATGTTTCTCAGTATGAGGACAGAATCAAAAAACTCGAAAGCGAAGGCAAAACAGTGATGATTCTTGCTGTCGATAAAAAAATCAAGGGCGCCCTGGCGGTTGCCGATGTGTTGAAAAAGGAGTCAATGAAAGCGATAAAAACCCTGAAAGAAAACCACATAGATGTCTGGATGCTTACCGGAGATAATGACCGTACTGCCCGCGCTATCGCGAGTCAGGCGGGCATAGAAAATGTAATGAGCGAGGTCTTGCCCGATAAGAAATCGGAGAAAGTGCGCGAACTTCAGGAGCAGGGGAAAATTGTTGCTATGGTCGGAGACGGCATCAATGACGCGCCGGCGCTCACGCAGGCCAATGTGGGTATTGCCATGGGCGAAGGAACGGACATTGCGATGGAGTCGGCAAACATTACGTTAATGAGAGGAGATTTAATGCTTATTTCTGAGACAATCAAACTTTCAAAACGGACGATGAGAATAATAAAACAGAATCTTTTCTGGGCGTTCTTTTATAACTCCGCTTTTGTTCCGGTTGCGGCGGGGGTCTTGTATCCGTTCTTTGGCATCCTGCTTAATCCGGTTTTTGCGGCAGCGGCGATGGCGTTCTCAAGCATCAGTGTAGTTCTGAATTCGTTGCGGTTGAAATCTTCTGGCCCGTCTGTTCCTTCGGCGGAGCGAGCGGTTGACATGTGAAAAATTACGCGCCATACTGACAACAGAACTTTTTGGATCGAGTGCAAGAGGCAGAAATGACAAGAACAGGTATTGTATGCGGTCTCTTGTTTTTTAGCGCGTGCGGAAGCGCCGAGTCTCCCGTTGCGGCCGGCGTTCAGTCAGAATCGGGGCATAAAAGCGTTTGGGATAACAGAAGTCCGGATGTGATCCGGGCTGAAGCCGTAATCAGGGGAACAAAAGAATATACCATCAGATATATGAAAACGTGGCTGGATCGATTCAAGGGGCGATACGAAAACGATCCGGTTTTAGGAAAAGATGTTCGCGAGTTTGAGCGGAAGCTTGCGCTCGTTGTAGAACAGGACGAAAAATTGCTCCGCATGTTCAAGGATGACACGACCGAAGGACATTCCGAAATCAAAAAACTTATGGCGCTTATTCAGGAGGCGAACGAACCGATGTTTCGGCTGATGCGTGCGACAACCGAACGCTACGGGCCTTCAAGTCATAAATAAATCAACGAAAAGATAGTTCCGTGATATATTCGGGGCTGGTCGTTTCTTTTCGTCGGGGTCTTGGTCGACCCCAATTTTCATTCATAATGCTATTAACTTTTAAAAACTTTTATGATGAACTATGAATATGGATTCGGTTTTTCCGGCTGGATATTCATGCTGTTGTGGTGGGCGCTTATTATCGCAGGTATTGCGGCCTTGATTCGATGGATGATGAATCAGTCCCGAGGCACTGATGCCGGTGGACTAGATAGATCCGCTCAAAATAAAACAGCCCTCGATATTCTGAAGGAGCGGTATGCGCGGGGCGAGATCAATAAACAGGAGTTCGAAGAGAAAAAGAAAGACATAATATGAAGCAAAAGGCCGGTGCCCCGGCTTTTTTGATTGAGCCCCCACTTCACCTGGAAACGGGGTTTCCATATGGAGTGAAAGGATAGGATAGAACAGTAATCGTAAATCGAGTATGCTTATGATGAAGGGGTGGTGTGGAAAAGGCGGTGAGCGTGCGATGGGGGGTGAGAGTAGCGGTTTATGCGCCTTGGAATTGTAAATACATATGTAAATACATACGTTTGACATGCCTTATCTTTTGAGTTACATTAAAAGTCACGGTGAAAAATCAGTAAATTTATAACATATAATTAATAAGGGCTCCGGCTTGAGTGTTCCCTGTGCTTTTTCAAGGAAAAAATATTTTTTACAGCAGGGAAAAATTTAAGCGGAGCTTCGGGAATGCCATGAAAAAGAATTTCTTGTTTGGTATTGTGGTTTTCACGCTTTTTGCGGCAGTTTTTGCATTTTTGGGAACGACAATTATGCAAACAAACGCCGCGGGAAACCCTCGGCGTGTGATTGTCACATTCGATACTCCTGTTAACGAAGCGGCATATCAATCTCTCGTGGAGAAGGGTGGTCGGGTGGTAAAGGAACTGCCC
This sequence comes from Candidatus Sungbacteria bacterium RIFCSPLOWO2_01_FULL_47_10, assembly GCA_001820675.1. Classification (GTDB taxonomy): domain Bacteria; phylum Patescibacteriota; class Minisyncoccia; order Sungbacterales; family GWA2-42-14; genus 2-01-FULL-47-10-A. The sequence continues at coordinate 2,349 of MHQO01000013.1, read as the reverse complement.
TTGACGAACGGGGTTGTGGTTCTTTTGCCGACGGAGGCGGCCGTATCTGATATAGGTGCGCTTTCCGGCGTAAAAAGAGTAGAATCGGATATCCGCATTTTTGCCTTAAAACCGCCTTCGGGATGCACGCCATGGCCCGATTGCAAGAACGGGGGAGGAACTGAACCGCCGCCCCCTCCGCAGACGCTCGAATGGGGGGTTGACCGCATCGATTCGGAAATTGCATGGGCGGCGTCATCTTCATCTCCTTCAAGCAGGGGTACTGGAATACGAATTGCGGTTATTGATACCGGTATCGATAAAGACCATGCGGATTTAACCGCAAATCTCAAGGGCGGCATAAATTTTGTTTCAAAGGGTGGCTCGCCATGGAATCCAAAACCAACTGACCCAAGCGCGTGGGATGACGATAATGGCCATGGCACGCATGTTGCCGGAATTATCTCGGCAAGGGATAATTCAATCGGCGTTGTCGGTGTAGCGCCCGAAGCCGATCTGTATGCGGTTAAAGTTCTTGATCGCAACGGATCGGGATATTTAAGCGATGTGGTCGAGGGAATTGATTGGGCTGTGACGAACGACATGCAAGTTATCAATATGAGTTTGGGAACGGCAAGCGATATGCAGACAATGCATGACGCGGTTGACGCCGCATATGCGGCCGGTGTTGTCGTTGTTGCGGCCGCGGGAAATTCGGGAGATGGTGACGGATCGACCAATAATGTAACATACCCCGCCAAATACGAATCGGTCATTGCAGTCGCGGCGACCGCATCAGACGACGCAGTGCCGTATTGGAGTTCGGATGGCGGAGAAGTTGAACTTGCGGCTCCCGGCGTTGATATTCGTTCAACATGGAATGACGGCGGCTACAATACGATCAGCGGAACTTCTATGGCTTCCCCGCATGTCGCGGGTGTTGCGGCGCTGGTACTCGCGACTCCCATCCTGGCGGCATATGATGCGAATGGCGACGGAGGATGGGATCCCACAGAGGTGAGAGCGGTACTTGCGGCGGCGTCGGATGATCTTGGGGTTTTGGGACGAGATGTTTTTTACGGCTATGGCCTTGTCGACGCGGAAGAGTCGGTAACCGGCAACCAGGCGAATCCATAAAAGTCAATTACTGACTATGGGATAACGCAAACGCTCCGATACATATCGGAGCGTTTATGGTAATGCGTTGTATGGTATATTGGTGTTATCATGATGGTTGTTTCATCAAAATTTTTTAACCGCCCGACGCTGACAGTGGCAAGAGGCCTTTTGGGTAAATTTTTGGTCCGGAAAATAGGGAGGAGAAAGATTGCAGGCATGATAATCGAAGTCGAAGCATATGACGGGCCGCACGATAAAGCATCGCACGCATCCAGAGGGAGAACGGAACGGACAAGAGTTATGTTTGGAAAATCAGGATATTGGTACGTATATCTTATTTATGGGATGTACTATTGTTTGAATATCGTAACGGAAAAAGAAAACTATCCGGCCGCGGTGCTTATTCGGTCGGTTGAAATTTTTGGAAGTCAGACTTCCTTGGGAGGTCGGACTTCCCGGTATATATGCGGCCCCGGCAGGGTTTGCAAATATTTTAAAATTGATAAGTGGTTTAATGAAAAAACAGCTTCAAGAAAAACGGGTTTATGGATCGAAGATAGAAAAATAAAAATAACTCCCCGCATGATCAAGCGGGGGAAAAGAATCGGTGTTGAATACGCGGGCAAATGGAAAAACAGGCTGTTGCGGTATTACATATAGTATATCCACAGATTATTCCCAAGGCTTGACTTTTTTTTCGGTGCAATTATAATGAGGATACAATATGGGTACGAATGTAAAAAATATCACTAAACAAGCGGCTTTTTGCGGGTTTTTTCCGTCATCAAATAGTCCGATTATTTTACGATGCCCCGGAGGGGGAGATGACGACGATGATTGATCCGTAAAGATACACATCCGTGGTTTTTGAGCCACAGTTGATGAGTAAGGCCGCTTCACTGAAGCGGATTTTCTTTTAACCCACAACCCACAACCCGCAATCGACAATGAATGTTTTATGTTGTTTGTTGCGGGTGGTTGGTGGTCGGTTGCGAAAGGAACGGAAAGCATCTTTGACAAAGAAGTAGAAGCAATAAAGGACGCAATTTTGTTACGCAAAATAAAGACGCAAAAATTTGCGTTTATCGTTGCGTAATCGTTTGCGTTTAACATTGCTTCTACAAAATGCAAAAACTTAGTATAGAGCAGGTAAAAATTAAGGGCGTATGGTGGATGCCTAGGGATATCGAGGCGATGAAGGACGTTGCGTGCCTGCGATAAGCTCCGGTGAGGTGGCAAGCAACCTTTGAC
>MHQO01000012.1:10861-11957 GCA_001820675.1 Candidatus Sungbacteria bacterium RIFCSPLOWO2_01_FULL_47_10 | reverse complement strand
GCTCTCCAAGCTTCGAAGCAGGTTCTGGGAGGTGAGAAATGAGTATCCACATCGATCCCACGGCGACGGTGGAGGAGGGTGCTTTCCTCGGGGAGGGCACTCGGATCTACCACTACAGCCACGTCCGCAAGGGCGCGCGGCTGGGGAAGAACTGCATCGTCGGCGGGCACGTCTACATTGATAGCGACGTGGTGGTCGGCGACAACTGCAAGATCCAGTCCGGAGCTCGCCTCTACCACGGTCTGACCGTGGAGGACGGTGTTTTCATCGGGCCGGGGGCGCAGTTCGCCAACGACCTGAACCCACGGGCGATCAATCCCGACGGCTCTATCAAGGGCGCCGATGATTGGGTGGTTTCACCCACTCTCGTCAAGTATGGTGCTTCGATCGGAATGGGCGCCAACATCTTGTGTGGCGTCACGATCGGCAAATGGGCGATGGTCGGCATGGGCGCTGTGGTCGTGAAGGACGTTCCGATGAAGGGCCTGGTGGTGGGAAACCCTGCCCAGCTGGTCGGTTACGTGAACGAACAAGGATTCAAGGCTCGACACGTTCCCAGGAGGAAACTATGAACGACGTGAAGAAGATGGTTAACATGGTGAAGACCCAGATCGGCGACGAAGAGATCAACGCCGTCGTCGAAGTTTTGCGGAGCGGGATGCTCGCTCAGGGTCCCAAGGTGGCGGAGTTCGAGAAAGCTTTTGCCGAGTACATCGGTGTCAAGCACGCCATCGCGGTTTCCTCGGGCACAACCGCCCTGCACATTGCGCTCCTGGCCTGCGGGATCAAGGAAGGAGACGAGGTCATCACGACTCCGTTTTCCTTCATCGCCTCGGCCAACTGTGCGCTCTACGCCGGAGCGGTACCGGTATTCGCGGACATCAATCCGCAGACCTACAACCTCGACGTCACCAAGATCGCGGATGCGATTACGGGAAAGACTCGCGCGATCGTTCCGGTTCATCTTTACGGCTTGCCGGCCAACATGGAGGACATTCGTTGGCTGGCGAATCGGCACGGAATCGCGATGATCGAGGATGCGGCTCAGGCCCACGGTGCCGAGATCAACGGCCGGAAGGCCGGATCGTTCGGGGAT
>MHQO01000012.1:0-10838 GCA_001820675.1 Candidatus Sungbacteria bacterium RIFCSPLOWO2_01_FULL_47_10 | reverse complement strand
CACCAAGAACATGATGACTGGCGAGGGCGGGATGATCACGACCAACCGCGACGATGTCGCCGACGCCTCCCGAATGCTGCGCCAGCACGGGATGCGGGTGCGCTACCAGCACGAGATGCTCGGCTACAACTTCCGAATGACGGACATCGCCGGCGCAATCGGGTTGGCCCAGCTGGCGAAGCTGGAAGGGTTCAACAGGCGTCGGATCGAGAACGCCGCGCACTTGAGCTCGTTGCTGAAGGATCGGTACGTCGTGCCGTTTATCCCTGATGGGTATCGGCACGTCTTCCACCAATACACGATTCGGCTGCCGGAGAAGATGGACCGGGAGGCGTTGCGCGCCCGGCTGAAGGAAGCGGGTTTCGGGAGCGAAGTCTACTACCCGATCCCGATTCACCTGCAGGCGACGTTCTTGGGGGAAAAGGGCAATGGCCTATTCCCGGTCTCCGAGGAAGCCGCTCTTCGAGTTCTGTCTCTCCCGATTCACCCCGCGGTGGAGAAGGAAGACCTGGACCGAATGGCGAAGGTGCTTCTTGGCTTCTAGTTCACAAGGGCAAACTGTACCCACAGTTTGCCCTTTTTCTTTTCTTCGGATAGAATTTCGGTGAGATGAAACATTTTAAAAAGAAATTAGCTCTTTTCCTGATCCCACTGGTAAGATACGGTGAGGCCCGCATTTTTTTTAAGGTTAGAAGATTACTTTATAAACAAGTTCTAAAGCGCGTAGGCATCAGCTTATTTGTTTCTCCTGGTGTATTTCTTAATGAACCGGAAAATATGGTAATTGGTGATAATGTTTCCATTCAGCATTTTTGCTTTATATCTGCCTACGGCGGAGTGAAAATAGGTAGCGATGTATCAATCGCAATGGGGACGAAAATATTTTCTTCTTCCCATCCGTACAGTGATCCTGAAATCAAGATAAAATACGGAAAATTGATTAGGAACCCGGTTGAGATTGGAAATAACGTTTGGTTGGGGGCGGGAGTAATCATAACCGGGGGAATGCGGGTTGGATCTGGGGTAGTGGTAGGTGCGGGTTCTGTGGTTACGAAAGATCTTAAAGATGACGGTGTTTACGCGGGCGTTCCTGCTAAATTTATAAAGAGCAGATTCTCAAAGTAAATGGAAATAGAAAAAGTTCTTAAGAAAAAATATCAAAAGGCTATGGTAACCGGTGGGGCCGGCTTTATTGGGTCCCATCTCTGTGAGGCTTTGGTAAATACCGGCCTGAAAGTTGTCTCTATTGATAATTACATTGCAGGGCGTCATGAGAATGTTGCCCATCTCAAGAAGTTCAAAAATTTCCAGGAAGTCGATTGTGATGTTTGTGATTTTGAGTCATTGAAGAAACATTTTGACGGTGTTGATGTCGTTTTTCACAACGCCGCCGCCAAGAAAAATGTTTCCCTGGCCGATCCCCGCAAGGACTTAGCGGTGAATGCCGGTGGAACTTTCAATGTTTTGGAATTATCAAAAACGAATAAAGTTAAAAAACTTGTTCATGCCTCAACCGGTTCGGTTTACGGCGAACCTATTCAGTTTCCTCAGACCGAAGACCACCCGCTCAACCCGCGTTCCTTTTATGGTGTGAGCAAACTAGCCGGAGAAAAATATGCCGCTCTCTACGAAAAACTCTTCTATTTGGATACCACGGTTTTGCGATATTTCCATGTTTTTGGTCCTAGGCAGGAATTTGGAGAGTATGGGGGAGTGGTGGCAATTTTCATCAGGAACATGCTCAACAACGAGCCAATCACTATTTTCGGTGACGGTACTCAACAAAGATCGTTTACCTATGTTGGGGATGTGGTTAAGGCCAATCTTTTGGTTGCGGCCAGTGAGAAAACAAAAGGCGAGGCTTACAATTGTGCGTCTGGACTTAAAATCACCGTTAAGGAGCTGGCCGATATGGTGGTCGAGGGATTTGGAAAATCAAGTGCTGATATAAAGTATGGTGACTGGTTAATCGGTGATATTAAGGAGTTTGAGGTGGATAATTCCAAGATTCGGAGTCTCGGTTTGGAATTTTCAATCAATTTCAAAGAGAAGCTATTGGAAACGATCTCACAAATGAAACCATATATAGGTAAAGTCAAACCTCTAGAACATTAAATGCGAAACGGCCTACTCGATGGCAAGCGTATTTTTGTTGGTTTTGATGACGCTGGTACGGAAGGTATCCACAGCTTCACAAGAGTTCTTAAAAGAAAAGGGTTGGATATTGATTTCTATGGATTTGATAGAAATCCGTTTGGTGTAGGACCCGATATTACTATCAAATGGTGGCGACCCACATTTCTTCGCAAATTTTTGGGTCTCATCTTTTTACTTTCTTTGCTGCCTAAATACGATATTTTTCACATCTACTTTGCCAGAAATTTCGTTCACTACGAGATTGACAATTTTATTTTAAAGATTGCAGGAAAGAAAGTTATTTACGATTTTAGGGGCTCTGATGTATTTGATGTTGAAAAGTCGGTCCGCGATGAAGGAAAAAGTAGTCCCTACTATCATTTCTACCAAGATCGCGGTCCGAGGTTTTTTAAGTATTTGGCCAAAAAGAAAAAATTTATCATTGAGCACGCGGACCAAATAATTTTGGCCGGGCCTTGGTTGGTCGATTCGGTTAGTAGATACGACTCGATTATTCCTTACTCGCGAGATGTTGATCAGATCGGGTCCTACAAGAGGAACTACTCGCACAGAGAATTCACTATTCTCCATGCTCCCACGAACTCGGAAATAAAAGGAAGCAAATACCTGTCTAAAGCTATTGATGAGTTAAGAGATCGTGGGTTAAAAGTGAGGCTTATTACTCCAGATCGGACTTCTAGAGAGGAACTTTTTGATCTTATTAACCGATCCGATGTTGTTGTTGACCAGCTTTTGTTGGGATGGTATGGGGGATTTGCAGTGGAAGCAATGGCGTTGGAGAAACCGGTTATCTGTTTCATCAAAGAGGAATATAAGAAATTGGTTCCATTTGGTGAAGAAATTCCCATAATCGGAGCAAATAAAGACAACGTAGGTGAGGTGGTAGAGAAATTGATAGGTAACAGAAACAAGTTAAAGGGATTAGGAAAGCGCGGCTACGAGTTTGTGAAGAAGTTCCACGACGCCGAAGTAGTGGCCCAACAATACGAAGGCGTCTACAATAAAGTGCTCGGTCTATATAATGCAACTTAATGTTTAAAGAATTAACAAAGGTGTTTGGTGAAACGATAATTTACGGTGTCACCGGTGTGGTGAGTACCCTGGCTTCAGTTTTTTTGGTTCCGATATACACCAGAATATTGACTCCCACTGAATACGGAGTTTCTGATCTCTTAGTCACGTTGTTCGCGATTATTGCCGTTGTGTCAAATATGGGCATGAGTTCGGCAATTTTTTATACTTACTTTAAAGCCAAGGATGAAGGACAAAAGCGGGCAGTATTAGGGACTTCTCTTATCTTTCAGACTCTCTTTCCTTTTTTAATTTCTATTGTCGTTTTTTTGCTGTCTTATCGGATTAGTCGGGTCCTTTTTGGGCAAGAAGGATTCGCTAACTTAGTATTTATTTCCGCAATTACCCTGTTTTTTAATGTCGGTTCCGGAACGCCACTGGGGGTTTTGAGAGCTCAAGGAAATCCCAAAAAATACGTAACGGTGACTATGATTAAGCTCATTTCTACAATATTAGTTTCGATTACTTTAGTGGTTGGCTTTAGATTTGGTTTGTTGGGAGTCTTCGTTGGGAATTTGCTAGGCAATTTATTGGGGTATGTCGCTGGTCTAGTTGCTATTTTCCCGAGTATAAGTTTGGAGTTCTCGAAACATTGGTTTATGGAATTGATTCGTTTTGGAGCGCCAATGATGCCGGCAGGTTTGGCAATGTGGGCTCTAAACTCTTCTGATAGGTACTTCCTCAACGCCTTTGCTAGTACTGCTGATGTGGGTATTTACAATGTTGGTTATCGAGTTGGGACTCTGGTTGTTTTAGTGACCAGTGCCTTACAACTTGCTTATCCTAGGTTCATGTTCTCCATATACCACAATAATCCAAATCCTAAAGAGTATTTCAAAAAGATTAATACCTACTTTTATCTATTAACTTTTACTTTCGCTCTTGCTCTTTCTATTTTCTCAAAAGAAGCAATTACTGTTTTAACCGGCGGTGCCTTCCACAGTGCCTATTCAGTTGTGCCGTTGATCGCATTTTCTTATGTTTTTTATGGATTATTTAATAATTTTGGTACGGGAGTTTCAGTAACAGCCAAAACATATTTATCTACTTTCGCAGTCTTAATCGCCGGAGGTATTAACTTGGTACTCAACTATGCCCTGATATCTAGATTTGGGATGATGGGCGCTGCCTTAGCAACTTTCCTTTCTTTCTTGTTTTTGGCTATCGCGGAGCTATTTTTCTCTCAACGCGTTTACCCAATCAAGTTTGAATTTAAAAGATTGATTACTATTTCAATTGTTGGGGGATCTCTGGCGTATTTGGCCACCTTGGTTGATTTTGATCTTGTTCCTTCTTTGCTGGTGAAGGCGATTTTGTTGTCAGCGTTTCCCGTACTTCTTTACCTTTTTGGGTTTCTAGAAGAAAACGAGCTTAAGAAACTTTTCCAGGTTTGGGGGACTGTTAAGAAAGCGCGTTTCCGTCCCAAACTGGTTTGGGACAGTATCAGACAGGAGATGATTTCTTAAGGTGCTTGTTAATGAGAAAGTAAGGGTACTCCACGCGCCGGTAATTATTGCAAACCAATCTGTTATTTTGGCTAATGCCTTAAGAAAATGTGGAGTGGGGGCGGTCTCTCTTCAGTATTATCATCAAGAAAACCGATACTCTGCCGATATTAATGTTTATGATGGAAATAACTTACTAAAACAAACTTTAGTCAGGCTTTCAGTTTTCTTAAGAGTGGTAAATTCTTTCGATATCTATCATTTTCACTTCGCGGAGACACTTCTACCATTGTTTTTTGATCTTCCGATCCTTAAGTTACTTGGTAAAAAAATTGTTTTTGAGTATCACGGTTCCGAAATTAGACCACCATTTAAATATTCTAATGACTACAAACTGCTTACGAAAATTAAAATTACGCTAAACCAACTACGTATAAAAATATTCGCCAGGCTTTTCGCAGATGCCGAGGTGGTTACGACCCCGGATCTGTTAGCTTACGCTCCTTCAGCGAAATTCATCCCAGCAGCAATTGATGACTACTGGTTATCTTTTTCGATAAAAATACCGAATAAAAGAGGGAAAGCCATAATTATACATGCGCCTACTAGCAGGAAAATTAAAGGATCAAGTTATTTAATTTTGGCGATAGAAAAGTTACAAAAAGAAGGTCTGCAGGTAGAATTGGATTTGGTCGAGGAACTGCCTCTCAAAGAAATCAGGATTCATTTTGAAAGAGCGGACATTGCTGTGGATCAACTACTAATCGGTTGGTATGGGCTCTTTGCGGCTGAAATGATGGCACTGGGAAAGCCGGTGGTTTGTTATGTCCAGGATGATCTCAAAAAGTATGCCCCCGGATTGCCAATTGTTTCAGTTAACACAGGAAATCTTGTTGAAGTACTCAGGAAGTTGGTGAAAGACGTAAAAATGAGAGAAACTTTAGGTCGCAGGGGACCGCAGTTTGTGCGAGAATTTCACAGTAGTGAGGTGGTTGCGAGGAGATTTATTGAACTCTACAAAAAGCTATGAAGGTCATTTCGATTGTGGGAGCGCGACCTCAGTTTGTGAAAGCGGCACCGCTTTCTAAAAAATTAAGAGAAAAATTCACCGAAGTTTTGGTGCACACCGGCCAGCACTACGATCCAAATATGTCCGAAGTGTTCTTTAAGGAACTTGAGATTCCGGAACCGGATTACAATCTCGGGGTCGGTTCCGGTTCCCACGGGGAACAGACCGGAAAGATGCTCATCGAGATTGAGAAGGTTCTGACCAAAGAGAAACCAGATCTGGTTCTGGTTTACGGCGATACCAATTCCACGATTGCCGGTTCTCTTGCGGCCGCGAAACTGCATATCAAAGTTGCTCATGTAGAGGCGGGAGCACGCAGTTTTAATCGGCTACTTCCAGAAGAAATCAATCGGGTGGTGACAGACCACTTATCAGATTTACTTTTTTGTCCTACTGAAACGGCAGTGAAAAACCTTGAGAAAGAGGGTATTACCAGTGGTGTTTTTAAAACTGGAGATGTGATGTACGATGCGGTTTTGCAATTCTCTAAAATCGCAAAACAGAAATCTAAAATTCTGGAAAAACTACAACTCGAAACCGGCAGTTACTTATACGCTACCGTTCATCGCGCCGAAAACACAGACAATCCGAAAAACTTGCGGAGCATTATCGAAGCATTTTCGCGAAGTGGGGAAAAGATAGTTTTCTCGGTCCATCCCCGCACAAGGAAAATGCTAAAAGAGATTGAATTACCACCTCTACCAAATGTGATGATGATCGATCCTGTGGGTTACTTGGATAATTTGGTTTTGGAGGAGAATGCTCGCAAGATTTTAACCGATTCCGGTGGGATGCAAAAAGAAGCCTACTTTTTGAAAGTTCCTTGTATTACTATGCGCAACGAAACGGAGTGGGTGGAGACGGTTAAAGATGGTTGGAACGTTTTGGTAGGGGCGGATAAGGAAAAAATTCAGAAAGCGATTGAACAATTTAAACCCAACGATAAGCAATCAAATCATTTCGGTGATGGAAATGCTTCGGGAAAGATAGCCGCGATCTTAAATGAATAAAAAGCGTATTTTGTATCTCCTGAGCCGGGAAAATGTCCTGGAACCAGGTGTTCTCAAAAGTCAGGTATTAAATTTGGCCGGCCAGATCATAAAAGAGAAAAAAGACACGGAGTTTTTTGTCTTGGATTTCCCCTCCCTACATAAATTTTTGAAGTATTTCCGAAACTACCATTCGATTATGAAGTACGCTCGCGGCTTAGGTATTAAGTTGATTATTATTCCGATCCTGCCGATCGGCCGCTCGATTATGCCGATTTGGGCGATTCCTTTTTTCCTACTTCAAACACTTCCTTTTGTCTTATTTTTTTCGTTCAAATACAGGATAAAAATCATCAATGCGCGATCACACTTATCCGCTCTTTTAGCATACGCATCTAAGAAATTTGGCGCGAACATCAGGATTGTTTTTGAGATTCACGGTCCCTATCTTTTGGAAGGTGTTACTCATGGAAGATGGGAGTCGGCAGATTTTGATTACAAATTCTGGTCTGTAATCGAAAGAATACTTTTTGCCGGCGCCGATTATATCGTTGTCCGTTCTTCTGGGCTTCTGGATTATGTTAGTGGTATAGCGCCAAAAGCTAACGCGTCGATTATTCCCCCCAGTGTTGATACGGACAGCTTCTCGATGTCCGAAAAAGAAAGAAAAAATGGCCGAGTGGAATTGGGAATAGATGATCGGTTTGCGTTAGCTTACTCTGGGAGTTTGGGAAGTTTTCATCGGCCAGATTTTCTGGTCGAGTTTTACTCCTTAATTCGTAAATATATATCAAGCCCACTTCTCCTAGTGATTACGCATTCGGATTACGGAGCTCTGGTTGAAGGATTTCGAAATCTTGGTGTTCCCCAAAATGAATTACGCGTCGTTTACAACCCCCCGGAGTTAGGTAAAATCCTTCCATTGGCGGATGCTTCTCTTCATGTTTACAATGATCTTCCGATCACACCGTTTGTTCTTTCAGCGAAACTGGGAGAATATTTGTCTTCCGGTTTGCCTGTTATCGTTACCGATAATCTTGTTAGTACAACGGATCTTGTCGAAAAGAACCAATGCGGAGTGGTGATGAATACGTCTGATTTTAAATATGTACGTAGTAAAATGCAGAAGCTGGTTAGGGAGCGGGAAAAATTTAAGAAGAACGCTCTTAAGCTGGCCAGAAATTTATTTTCGGTTAAAGTATGTGCGAGGAGGTACTTAGATATCTATGAAGAACTTATTGAAAATAATAAATACTGAGAAGTTAGGAATTTTTTCCTTTCTCGTTTTCCTTGTTTTTACACCACTTTTAATTAAGATTCGGGTGGTGGAGGACGTCTATGTTGAACCGTTGGTGCCGTTACTAGGTTTGGGTCTCTTTTTTATTCTTTTATCCCAAAAGCGAAAAATGGGTGGTTGGTGGAAAACAACAAAACAGATTGTTTTACCAAATAGACTTGCGATTTTGTATTTTCTTTTGATTACTGTTCTACTCGCATCTTTTGTCTACGGATATCTCCTGACAGGAATCTTCTCCTCAGGTGACCTTCTTCATTTGATAAAGTACGCGCTTTATTTCTTACCGTTCCCACTAGCCATCTATGCGGGGATATTTTTGAGGAGAAGGAACGTGAATACCACCCTTGTCTTAGTGATTTTGGTGGGAATAATCACCGCGATTTTTTCCCTGGTTAGGATATTTTCCTTTATCAAATCGGGGGGAGTGGTCGATTTTTGGGAGTACAGCATTTACAACCGCAGCGTTGGGGCTCTGGGACAATTTTTTGATCCTCTGAGTTTCACAACGGGTATCACTGGTAAGGCGGCGCATGGCACCTACGGCCTTTATGCCACGGTGGTTTTGGCGGTTTGTTTGTTGATTACTTCCAGATTTAGAGAGTTTTCGGCCCGTTGGCTAACGTTCTTTACGATGGCCGCTTTCATCTTCTATGCCTCGATTCTCTACACCCTTTCGCGAGGGGCAATCGTTACCGCCGGCCTGGTCTTTGTGGGATGGTTTGTGTGGATGTTTAAGACCAAAAAGATCCGAGTGGTTGTTTTTACGATCGTGTTTCTGCTCATCTCCAGTGTGGTTTTGATTTGGGCCAATCCCCAGGTTTACCAGAAATTCGCTTCAACGCTAAGATTTCTTCCATCTTCCGGCCAGATTTCTTCAAATAAGTGGGGTGATGAGTGGGATGTTTCCTTGGATCCTTCTTCCGCCGGCCGTCTAGAGCGTTGGGAGAAGATTATCGATACTTTTAAAGAGAAACCGCTTTTTGCGATTTTTGGGGTTGGTTACAGTACGGATAATCTTCAGAAATTTACCGGGGTTTCTTCGACACATAGTTTGTTCTTGGATTTGTGGGCAAGGGGAGGAATCCTGGCGTTGCTTCTTGCTATTGCGATCTGGATTTATCTTTTGGGTACCGTCTTTCGATTCTTCTTCTCCGGGGATTCGGAAGTGCGGACCTTTGGTTATTTGCTGTTTGGTTTTGCGCTGGGGTGGTTCCTCGACAATCTTATCTCGGGAGAGCAGTTCTTCTCGGATGCGCCAATGATTGCCTTCTGGGGAGTGCTGGGATTGGTGGAGTCTCTTAGACAGATAGGTAAAAAGTCCCTCGACTCCGCTCAGGATAGAACAAAAGTTTTAATTGCACTGACGAGCGCCGATCCCGGTGGGGCTCCCCAAGTTGTCTACGATCTTCTGTCTCGCGCCAGATCGAAGGATTTCGAATTTGTGGTCGCCGCTCCTCAGGGGGTTTTCTTGCAGAAATTCCGGAAGCTCGGTTACAAGGTTTTCCCAATTAGACTCGATCGGATCCGCTTGGATAGTTTTAGAAAATTTTTGAAAGTCGCCTCTAGAGAAAGAGTGGATCTGATCAACTCCCACGGCAAAGGAGCCGGTCTGTACGCGCGGAAGATCGGTTTTATCCTGGGTGTGCCGGTGGTGCAAACTTTCCACGGTCTACACTACGATTATCGGAATCGGATTGCTCGGTTCCTTTATATTTCCTTGGAGAAGATGCTGGCGCGTTTCACGGCTCGATTTATCAACGTTTCCTCCGGACAGGAGCGAGAGGGATTAACGATGAAACTGTTTCCGAAGTCCAAATCTCGGGTGGTTGTAAACGGCGTTGATACCGCGGTGGTTGATAGAGTTGCGGTAAATAATACTTCTTTTCGAAGAAAACTAGGGCTGGGATCGGGTGATCTTGTAGTGACCATGATCGCCCGATTCGATCCTGTTAAAGGACACGAACGATTAGTAGGAATGCTGCCGGAGCTTCTCAAAAAGATTCCTAATTTGAAAATAGTTTTTGCCGGGGACGGAGAGCGGCGCTCCGGTACGGAAAGATTGACGAAGAAGCTGGGAGTATCCTCGGCGGTCCGGTTCTTGGGCCAGCGCTCGGATGTCTTTAAGATTTTCAAAGTTAGCGATGCGGCAATCCTATCTTCTTACCATGAGGGAATGCCGCTGACGGTTTTGGAAGCGATGGCCTGCCGCTTGCCGGTAGTGGGAAGCGATGTGGTGGGAATTCGAGATCTAGTAAAAGACGGTGAAACCGGCTATTTGGTTGATTTGGAACACGGATCAGGCCAACTGATCAAGTCGCTTTCCAAACTCGCCAAAAATTCGTTATTGCGTCGTCGAATGGGGGAGAGCGGTCGGCATTTTGTGGAAAATAATTTTGGAGTAGATAAGTTTGTCAACGCTACTCTCAAGGTTTATCAGCAAGCGTTGCTAGAATAGAAACAACATGCGCATTGGGATTGATGCTCGGATCTGGGGTTCCTCCAGCCGCGGGGTGGGGAGGTACGTCCAGAATTTGGTCGAAAATCTCGAAAAGGTCGACCTAAAAAACCAGTACTTCATTTTCTTGCGGGAACCCGGATTTAACTCCTACCAGCCGAAAAACAAAAATTTCCACAAGGTTTTAGCGGATGTGACCTGGTACGGTGTCAAGGAGCAGGTGATGATGCCGGGAATCTTTTCCGCTTCGAATCTCGATCTCCTGCACGTGCCGCATTTTAACGTTCCTCTCCTGTACCAAGGGAAGATGGTGGTGACGATTCACGACCTGACGATGCTTAAGTTCGGGGGGAGA
>MHQO01000011.1:8253-11531 GCA_001820675.1 Candidatus Sungbacteria bacterium RIFCSPLOWO2_01_FULL_47_10 | reverse complement strand
CTTAAGGAAAACGTGATTATCGGAAGATTGATCCCCGCGGGAACCGGATATAGAAAGCGGGGATAAGGATATTTGAAACAATAAACGGCTCAAAGGGTATTACCCGTTGAGCCGTTTAAAAATGGCGTATATACTAGCATTTCTTGATATTGACTTTAATCATTTTATATGCTATAATGTACATTAAGCAGTATGAATTCGGGCAATTCCGCCCGCATGCAGTAAAAGACTCCTCGATTCTCCGCGAGATGCGGAGGAAGAGAAAAGGAGCCAGACAATGGCGGACGAGAAGGACGGTCGGAAGAACTCGGATGGAACCCTGAAGAAGGTGGCGGAGCGGAGTGTGACGCGCCGTCACGATTCAACTGGGCCACATCTCGCGGCGGTCGGGGTCTACAGGGCCGCGCATGGTCCCGAGGCGCGGAGGATGCGCGCCAAGGAGAGGGAGCTGGCGAGTGCGGCTCGAACTCCGGAGAGCAGGATCGCGGAACTCGATCGCCGGCTCGGCGTCGGCATCGGGGCAAGGCGGGAGCGAGCGCGGCTTCTTGCGGCGACGTCTGCCGCAAAAGCCTAGGGGAAACAGGGGCTGTCGGTATGCGTGAACGCACGCATCCGGCAGCCCCCTTTGTTATTTTCGTTAAATATTTCTCGGAGATTTTTTGGGAAGCTGAATTGATACGGTCGTTCCTTTGTTTTCGTTTGATTCAATCCAAATCCTTCCTCCATGTGCCCGAATAATTTCATTCGCGATCCATAGACCGAGGCCCGTGCCCTCCGTTTTGAACTTAATTGCATTTTTTGCCCTGAAAAATTTTGTAAATAGAAATTTCTGATCTTCTTTTGGAATCCCGATGCCGGTATCGGAAATTTCAATGACAATGCTGACGACCATGGGGAATATTTTTACCGTAACGATACTCTCGGGACGCGAATAGCCGACCGCATTATCTAAAATATTTTTTAAGGCAATTTTCATTTTTTCAGCGTCTATATATGCTTGGGGTATTTCGTCTCCCGGCTTCACAAATGTTATGCGGATATGTTGAGATGATTGTTCGTTTTCCTGGTGCAGGATAATTTCCTGAACAGTTTTTATGAGGTCGCTTTTTATAAAATTATAACTGAACCGCCCTTCTTCCATTTTTGAAACATCAAGCAAATTCGCGATGATGGAAATAAGGAATTCCACGGAGCGGTATCCGTGTTCCAATATTTCTTTCTGTTTTTTCAATATCGGCCCAGCGTCCTGATCCGCAACAATGCGGAATGCAAGTTTTGCTTCGGTGAGGGGCTGGCGCATTTGATGGGCCGATACCGCGATAAATCCGAGCTTCATTGCTTCGGTTTCTTTTTCGTCGGTGATATCGTGGAGGATGCGCATGGATCCGATTTTTACGTTGTTGTGATCGCGGAGCGGGACGGATGTGATGCGCAGATATAATCGTTTCGGTTCTGAAAGAATAAGTTCCCCGCTTTCGCGGTCCATGAGCGGGAGCGTGATGATGTTTTTTACGTTTTTTATGAGTTCTCCTCCTTCTTCGTCAAGTTCGGCGATCTTTTTTCCAATGATGTCAGCGCGGTTTACCCAGAGAAGTTCTGATGCCCGCGGATTTACCGAAATGATGAAATCGTTTGAATCAAGCACGACAATCCCGTCGTAGAGAGAATCGACCATAGAAAGCGTTTTGTTTTTTTCCGCAGTGAGATCTCCGAAGATTCTGAGGTTGAACAGCGATACCGCTATATAGGATGAAAGAATTTGAAGGGTCCCTATTTCTTCTTCGGAAAATTCATGGAGATCGTTATAGTAGACCGCGATTGAACCAATAGGTTCTTCTCCTGCGATAAGAGGAAGTGCGGCGAGGGCGATTTTATCTTCGATCGAAAGAAGAATCTTCCAGTCTTTCCCGATACGTTCGTCGGTAAATACTTTCGTTGACATGACAGACGTTTTTTTTGTGAATGCATATCCTTCGAGATTGTGTTCGTCCGGCATAAATGGGTGGTGTGCGAGGTGGCCTGAAAAGGATTCTGACATGCCGAATGACTGCGCTAAGTGAAGTTTTCCTGTTTGGGCGCGATATTCATATACGCATACCCCATCAACACCGAAATGCTGTGATACATAGCTTGTGAAAATATCGAGTGACTCTGCAACCGATTGATAAAAACTAAGATTAAAGTAAGAGATAAGCTGTTGGATTGAAAGAAGCGTTTTTACTTCTTCGGCAAGTTTTGCCGCCCCCTTTTCGATAGTGGCATAATTTTGAATGTTTTCTATAGTAATCGCAAGGTAATTTGCAATAATTTCAAAAAAAGAAATTTCTTCTTTCGTGAATGATTCAATGGGCCGGGTATAATATATGGTACAGGCGCCGATAATCTTGTTTCCGATGAACATCGGCGTGACAAGGAGCGATTTGAATCCTTCTTCGAGAAGTATCCTGCGCCAGCGGTCGATTTCAATACGGTTCTCATTCTCGATGGTGGTGGTATAAAGCGTTTTCTTTTCTTTCATTACCCGCCCGACAAGTCCTTTACCGAGGTGAAGGCGGTCTGTTTTGTTGAAATAGCGCACGTATCCTTTTTTGAGTCCCGCAGAAGCCGTAATTTTCATAAACTTCGTATCTTTATCCACGGTCCAAATCGATATGGCGTGCACCCCGGCCTTGCCGATCAATTCCTTAAGAAGCGGTTCCATAACTGCGGTGATATCGCGCGAGGTAAGGTTAATAGAACGGGAAAGTTTGCTGATGGTGCGGAGAAGGAGGGCAGGGTCTTTTTTTGATAGTTTCGATGCGAGAGACATGCGTTTTTGTTTTGATTGATATATACTAGAGGAGCGGGGCGCAAATATTCCCGCCGACAGTTATATAGTATACCGTATCGGGAAGTGCATTTCTATATATACTATAGGTTCATTTTGTGCATATGTTTCATATTCCACCCCATCAAAAATTAAAAATTGGCTTTATTTCCGATTTGTCCGGAGTGTATCGGATTGCAGCCGAAGAGCAAAAAAACGGAGTCATGCTTGCCCTCGACGAAATGGTTCGCGGCGGCGGGTTGGCGCGCGATTCCTTTTCCGTGATTGTAAAGGATTCGGAAATAAATCCCGATGTCACACGCCTGCGCACCAAGGAATTGATTGAAAAAGACCGCGTCGACATTCTTATCGGAGGCCTTACGGCAAGTCTCCACATCACAATCAACGATGAAACAAAAAAAGCCGGCATTCCCTTTATGAGTATCGGTCAGGTGCATGAGTTGACCACATC
>MHQO01000011.1:0-8234 GCA_001820675.1 Candidatus Sungbacteria bacterium RIFCSPLOWO2_01_FULL_47_10 | reverse complement strand
ACGTTTCACCAGGCATATACTCCGTACATGATCGGGCAGGCAATGGGAAAATGGATTTCGGAAAATATCGGCAAGAAGTGGTTTCTTTTTTTTACGGACTATATGTGGGGATGGAGAGTCCATGATTCGTATATAGCAGTTGCAAAACGCACCGGAAGTGAAATAGTCGGATACAAAAGAATTCCATTTCCCGTGAAGAATGAAAGTGAGTATACAAAGCACTTCGCCGAGGTGCTTGATTCTCACGCGGATATTCTCATCGGAAATAATTTCGGAGCAGATCAGGTAAAATTTATTCAGGATGTCGGACGGGCCCGCCTAAAACGGCATGTCAGTGTTGCGGTAACGCTCGCGGAGGGTACGACATTTTCTGTGATTGATCCCGACGTTGCTGCAGGCATGTATTGGGGCACGACGTTTTATTGGGGGCTTGAAAAAATGTACGACACAGCGCGAACATTTGTTTCCGGGTATCGAAAAAAATTTCGCGACGTGCCGGGAGCATATGCGGCCTATGGATATAGTGCCGCACATGAATTGGTTGGGGCGGTTCTTCGTATCGGGAAGTACCCGATTCAACCCGACGCGGTTGCGAGAGAATTAGAGGGAAGGTCGTATGCACACTATAAATCCGGGGAATGGTGGAGGCCGTGTGATCACCAGGCTCTGCAGGATTTTTATATTCTCAAGGTTAAGGGCACGGAAGAACGAACCGGCAAACAAGATGTGGCGGAAATCATTGGTTCAACACAGTGGGATTTGAAAACAGAACGGACGTGCGAAATACTCGGTCAGAGCGACCGTCAATGGGGGCACGTCATTTTGCCTCGCGAGAACACGAGGCGTTCCGCATGATGAATCGATAGTAAAAAAACAAGCGCCTGTGTCGGCGCTTGTTTTAATTCTTCGTGTATTTTATACTTCTTTGTCAAAAATTGTTTTTTGCTGTGATTCGTCCGTCAACCCTTCGTGCGCAAGAATTTTATATCGGACTATATCGGTGATATACCCGAGAAAGAACCCAACGAGTATGAGAGCCATGAAATATGCGAAATCCTGTATATAACCGGCCGCACTTCCCCAACTTCCCGCAAAAACGATTCCATAATCGCCAACCGCCCCGTATGCTCCGCCGGCAAATGCAAATGCGAAATACGAACCAAATGTGAAGAAGTATGACATCGCATATTCGAACCAGTCGGTCAATTCAAGGAGAAGAATAGTCAACCCGGCAAAAAAACCAAGCATCGGTATCGCAAACGACCCGAACAAATTTGCGGCTACAGGGATAAGAAGTATAAATGCGACTGCATATACCGTTCCGCCGATTGCTCCGATTAAATTTTTATAGAAACGTTTTTTTCGGATTGACCATGAAGGCCCGATAATATACCACATTGACCAGCTGATAAACGGTATCCACAAAACCATGCCGAATCGTAATCCAACCCAGAGCCATATGAACACCCACACGCCAACGTGAATTGCCACGGGCATGTACTTTTTAAATGGGACCTGCATTTTTTTATCGATGCGCCTGTAGGGCATCACCGCATTACATATGAAAGTATTTTTATTATATTTCGTATTTTCCATACAGACAACCACTGTTATGCACAATCACTTTTAACATGCAAAATGTGCGGCATCGGGGACCCCCAATTTTTTGCAAAATTTTGGATGAGTATATACAATAGAAATATGGCAAAGCACGGGCATAACAGGAAAAACAAAAAAAAGAACCAGCGGGATGCCGAACGCAGGAAAGCGGAAGCCGCGCCCGCTTGGCATGAGGACCTGCATCCCGAAACCAAAAAATCGGTTCTTGCGATTTTATTTTTTTGTTTCGCGGCTCTTACCCTTCTTTCATATTGGGGAAAGGCGGGATTTGTGGGCAGGTTTGTTTTTGAGGTTCTTTCATGGCTTCTGGGTAATGGATACTTTTTTGCGCCTCTCACCCTCACCCTCGTCGCTTTTTCGTTTCTCTATTCTTTCGAGAAACGGCTCTATGCCGCGACACTCATCGGGGGTTTTATTTTTCTTGCATCCGCACTCGGCATGCTTGATTTGGTGTTTCGCAATGCCGCCGGAGGAGAATTGGCTGGCGGATATATCGGCTACGGCGTGAATGCTCCGCTTTTCGCGCTTTTTGATTTTTGGGCCGCATTCGTGATAGAGTCGGCTCTTTTTGCCGTATCTATTTTGATCATGCTCAATATTCCGATGCTGTGGTTTGCAAAAGCAAGTGACGAGTCTTCGGAGGAGCATCGGGAAGAAGATAAAGAAGAAGGCGCAAAAACCGTTGAACTCGCTCTCGGCACTATTAAGGAGGCGGTGCATGACGCGTTCACATCCGTTCGGGGCGGGGCGGATACGACGGAGGAGGATACGCGTGAAAAAAACATTGAGGTGGCGGAGAAAAATAAAAGCGAAGAAAAATTCGTGTTTGAGAAAAAACGGAAGGGTTCCGCATACCGGCATCCGCCGCTATCGCTTTTGAATAATGACAAAGGAACTCCGTCTTCGGGGGACATCCGGGCGAATGCGAATATCATTAAACGGACGCTTCAGAATTTCGGCATTGATGTCGAGATGGATGAAGTATCGGTTGGCCCGACGGTTACACAATACACCCTCAAGCCCGCACAGGGCGTCAAGCTCTCCCGCATCGAAGCCCTGCACAAAGATTTGTCGCTTGCGCTTGCGGCTCATCCTATCAGGATTGAGGCGCCCATTCCGGGAAAGTCGCTTGTGGGAATCGAAGTTCCGAACCGCTCGATAGCGCTTGTGGGCCTTAAAAGTCTATTTGAAAATCCGTCGTTTCAGGAGTCGCAAAGTCCGCTTCTTTTTGTTCTCGGCAGGGACGTCGGGGGAGAGCCGGTATATGCGAATCTTGCCAAGATGCCACACCTTCTTATTGCGGGTAGCACGGGATCGGGCAAAAGCGTCGGAATACATTCCATTTTGACGTCATTTCTTTTCAGAAATCCTCCGGAGGTGATGAAACTCGTGCTCATTGATCCGAAACGGGTCGAGCTTGCCTTGTATAACGGCATTTCCCATTTGTTGTCGCCGGTTATCACGGATTATAAAAAAGCGATTGCGGCGCTTCGCTGGGCCGTGCATGAAATGGATAAGCGCTACGACCTGCTTTCCCATGCGGGCGCGCGCGACATTTTGAGCTATAATTCCGGAATTCTCAAGGAAAAAAATTCAGAATCGGAACCGCTTCCCTATATAATCATTGTGGTAGATGAACTTGCCGACCTTATGGCGGCATATCCACGAGAGGTTGAAGGATCGATCATCCGTCTTGCCCAGATGGCGCGCGCAGTCGGAATTCATCTGATCGTCTCAACCCAGCGCCCATCCGTTGAGGTAATCACGGGACTGATTAAGGCAAATATTACGTCGCGAATCGCGTTTCAGGTCGCCTCGCAGGTGGATTCCCGCACAATTCTCGATACGTCGGGCGCGGAGAAGCTTTTGGGAAACGGGGATATGCTGTTTTTATCAGGGGAGACTTCGAAACCGAAGCGGATTCAGGGCGCATTTGTATCGGAGTCAGAAGTAAAAAAAGCGGTTGAATTTTTGAAAAATGAGACGGAAGACGGTTCGGAATCCGCCGAAGATATTTTCGCGCAAGTGAGTTCAACCTCGTCCCCCGAAATCAACCTTGACGATTTTGACGCGGACGGAGATGACGATGAATTGTATGACGAAGCAAAACAGGTCGTGATTCAGGCAGGAAAAGCTTCCGCCTCCTATCTTCAGCGGCGCCTGAAGGTCGGATACGCGAGGGCGGCGCGTCTTCTTGATATGCTTGAGGAAAACGGCATTATCGGTCCCGGAGAAGGAGCGAAGCCCCGCGAAATTCTCACCCCGAGAGATAACGAAGGGCGTGAAGTTTAAGAGTCCGCCACCCCATGTATTCATAATTCGCAGGTGAAAATGAACTACGGAGAAATATTAAAAAACGCACGCGAAAAAAAAAATCTTTCCATAAAGGAGATTTCTTTTACGTCAAAAATTCCGCACGATATGATTGCCGCGTTTGAAGAAATGGATATAGTTCGTATTCCGGTACGCGTATATGCACGGCCTTTTCTCGAGCGCTATATAAGGCTCCTCGGGCTTGGGGATGAGTTTTCCGCAGGTGATTTTTTAAACGAAGTCCAACCGAAAGAGCCACTGGTTAGTCTTCCTGGGGGAGGGCAAAGAAAGCACATTCCGCGATTCATGGTTGCCGCAGGCATCGCGATCCTTATCGGATCTTCCCTTATTGCATACGGTTTTTACCAATTCCGTTTTTATATTTTTATGCCGAAACTTGTTGTCAAGGAACCGGCCCGCGACATCGCTACCGGTGAGACTGCCATGCGTATTAAAGGAACTATTGGTCCCGATGCTTCCTTGACTTTGAACGGAAGGCCGATTTATAGTGATGAAGCCGGTGAATTCAAGGAAACCGTTTATCTTGCGTCAGGCCTCAACACCCTTGAGTTCGAAGCGGTGAATCAAGCCGGCAAGGCTACAAAAATTATTAGATATATTTTGGTAAAGAATTAGAAGCAAAATTAAACGCCATAAAGAACGCAAAATTAGACGCAATTGCGTATAAACGTTGCGTAATCGTTTGCGTTTTGTATTGCTCCTACAAACATGGACAAAGACGACAAACAATCAAAGCTTAAAGTACTGGAAGAGACGGTAAAAGATCTTCTGGGCAAATTCGGCGAAGGATCAATCATGAAACTCGGTGATGCGCGAAGGGTTGATGTTGACACGATCCCCACCGGCTCCTTTTCATTGGATCTCGCGTTGGGAGTCGGGGGAGTTCCCCGTGGCCGTGTTATCGAAATTTTTGGTCCGGAGTCATCGGGCAAAACAACCCTTGCGCTGCACATTGTCGCCGAAGCGCAAAAAAAAGGAGGGCTTGCCGCTTTTATAGACGCCGAGCACGCGCTTGATCCCGAATATGCAAAAAAGATCGGGGTGAAAATCAATGATTTGCTTATTTCACAGCCCGATACCGGTGAACAGGCCCTTGAAATTGTCGAATCGCTTGTCCGGTCCGGTTCCATGGATGTTATTGTCATTGATTCCGTTGCCGCTCTCACACCCGCCGCGGAAATCGAAGGCGAGATGGGCCAACAGCATATGGGCCTTCAGGCGCGCCTCATGTCGCACGCTCTTCGGAAGCTTACCGCCATTGTCGCAAAGTCAAAAACGGTCGTTATTTTTATCAATCAGATCCGTATGCAGATCGGAGTATTTTTTGGAAATCCGGAGACAACCCCGGGAGGAAAAGCCCTTAAGTTTTATTCTTCGGTGCGAATTGACATCCGGAGAGCCGCACAAATTAAAAAGGGGGAGGAGGTAATCGGAAACCGCGTAAAGGTCAAAGTTGTTAAAAACAAGGTTGCGCCGCCCTTTAGGACCGCCGAATTTGATATTTTTTATAATCAGGGGATTTCTGCAGAGGCCGATATCCTGGTTTTGGGCGAGAAATACGGTATCGTAAAAAAGGCGGGATCGAGCTATTCATTCGGTTCGCAAAAAATCGGCGTTGGTTTTGACAACGCCCGAAAGCATCTTCGCGAAAATAAAAAAATCATAGACGAGATAAAAAAATCTCTCAAAGAAAAAATTAAAGAGGTTCAGACAAAAGAAGAAGAAAATTAAATTGTTTATATGAACGACCGCCGACTTGGTGGCAGTTTGCCGTGTTCTATAATAATTTGATTTTTTATGCCGTCACTGCTATCCTTTTTACAGGATACCATGCATTGGCACGAGGCGCGTCGTATGGTAAATAAGGTCAAGATCGTTAAAAAAGAAATCGCGTATCGCGGGCCATATGTTTCCGTTGAGAACCATCATTTTATCTCGAAAAAGGGGAATAACCTTGTTTGGCAGGTGGTAAAGCGCGCGAACTCGAAAAAAATCGTGATCGTCTTCGCGCTTACGAAAAAAAAAGAGGTTTTGCTTACGAAAATGTTCCGGATTCCGCAAAAATCATTTGTCATCGAATATCCCGCAGGACTGACCGACCGGAAAGGCGAAGCGTACCCCGCCGCCGCCCGTCGCGAACTATTGGAGGAAACGGGATACCGTGCGGGCCGTCTCATAAAAATCATTGAGGGGCCGTTTAATGCCGGTATGTCGGTTGACCGGGCGGTCGTATTTTTTGCCCCTGACGTTATGTATGCAAGAAAGCCCCTGCTTGATGAAGCGGAAGAAATCGACGTGATAAAAGTGCCGATTGGAAAATTTGTCGATTTCGTCATGCATCCTCCGAAAGGATGCCTGGTGGACATAAAAATGCTCGGAGTCGTCCCCATCCTTAAGAAAAGAAAACTAATTTAAAAACGCCTCAGATTACAAGGCGTTTTTTGAATTCGCGGGATTTGGAAGATATTTTCCGGCGCATGTCCATTATCGCAAGGTATAGGGCAGAAGTCCCAGGAAGCGCGCCCGTTTTATCGCGTGCGCAAGTTCTCGCTGATGCTTTGAACACGTTCCGGTTTTTTTCTTTTTGGAAATTTTCGCCTGCCCCGACATAAAACGCCGCAGTTCTCCGGGCTGTTTATAATCAATTGGATATGAAGTTGTACAGAAGTGACACGCCATTATCGCTAATTTTTACGAATTTGGGCACGAATTTCACAAATATCCGCGATGAATGAATGGTTTAAGCTGTTATTCGTGATATTTGTGGTCGGATTTGTGCATATTCGCGAGATCTAGAAAGGTATATCTTCCGGTTTGATTTCTTCTTCGTCCGCCGGATATTCGACAGTTTCAAGCTGTTCGCTTTTTGGCGCGAGTCCGTTTTGATTCGCTCCACCCGCACCTCCTCCTCCGTCCCGAAACGGCTTCGGCCCGAACTGAACATTTTCCGCGACGATTTCCGTCCGGTATTTTTTTTGACCCGTTTGCTTATCGTCCCACGATCTGGTCTGAATTCTGCCCTCGACGAAAACCGATTGTCCCTTTCGGATATATTGATTGCAAAGCTCTCCCAATTTTCCCCACGCGACGATATTGTGAAATTCGGTCAGTTTCTGGCGCTGGCCGGATTTGTCGGTAAATTCACGATTAGTGGCAATACCAAACTGCGCCACCGATTGTCCGCTCGGAATCTGCCGTAATTCCGGGTCGCGCGTTAAATTGCCAAGGACAAATGCTTTATTGAGATTCATTTTAAATTTCTCGCGAATACTCACGAATGTGAGCACAAATATCACTAATATTCGTGAAATTCGCGGCCATACTCGTGTAAATTAGCGAACTCTACTTTCCTAATATTTCTTCCAGTTTTTTATCAATCTCCGCGATTTGTTTCTTCTCCTGCTCTTGCGCCTCCGGCGTTGCGGGCCGCATGACGGGCGTTGGCCGTTCTATGCGGATTCTTGAACGGGGCGGCCTGCGCAAGTCGCGAAGCTTCTTTTGCGGGATGGATACGATTAGATACCGGAGAACGGAGGCATCGCGACTCAATTTTTTTTTCAGTTCCTGCGCTCCTTCACCGTCTGCGGAAAACGCGGTCCAGCCGAAGTGCGCCCATGTTTGTTTTTTTATCGGGTACGCAAGCTTGACCCGCTTCGGTTCGTCAATTTTGTGCACAAGCCCTCGCGATTCCTGAATCAGCGAGGTTATTTTTCCGACAACGCCGAAAACATCCTCCTCGCGAACGGCAGGGGATATCAGATACGCAATTTCATAGTTTTTGACTTCAGTTTCCATTTGTCACGAATCGGTTCTCGAATTCAACTTCAACACACGAATGCTTTTAGTGTGCGTCGAACTATCCGCGAATTACGTAAACGGGTGATTGGCGGATTTCGGTGGGAATACCGCACACTGTCTAAAACACTATCAAATAAATAAAACCCTGCCAATATTGACACTTAATTTATATTGTGTTAAAATAGAATAACATACTGCCCTTTCCGAAGGGGGAGGCGGTTGTGGACTTCGAGCTTGATGCAAACACTATTAAAATCTCGCCTCATGCTCGAAACAAGTTTGTGTTTCTTTCAAAACTTTTATTTGGCACGCGGTTTGAGTGGGATGACGACGCATACCGCGAGATCCGCGAACTCCTTTCCCGCGCAGAACTGGCGAAGGTGAACCAGAAGGATCAGGAGCGGATGAGCCGCCATGATGAGCGTATGCGGACATTCAGCGCGTATTATGTATGCGCCGGCTGGCGGTTCGTTATTGATGTT
>MHQO01000010.1 GCA_001820675.1 Candidatus Sungbacteria bacterium RIFCSPLOWO2_01_FULL_47_10 | reverse complement strand
TGGGGATCTTACGAAACAGGCCGTCGTCCGTTTTCAGGAAAAATATGCCGATGAAATTCTTACATCGGTCGGATTGTCGCAGGGGTCGGGATATGTCGGCAAATCAACTCTTAAGAAAGTGAATGACCTTCTTTCCGGCGCCGCATTGCCGCCCGGGCAGGAAACAAAAAAAGAAATTTTAAGGAATTTGACCGTGGGAGATGGCGGCGATGACGTAAAAGCACTGCAGGAGCTTTTGGTAAAAGAAGGTGTCTACCCCCAAGGGCTTATCACCGGTTATTTTGGGGATCTTACGAAACAGGCCGTCGTCCGTTTTCAGGAAAAATATGCCGACGACGTATTGAAACCGGCAGGACTTTCGGGAGGAACCGGATTTGTCGGGCCTTCAAGCCGCGCGAAGATAAACAAAATTTTGCAGTCGTCCTAAAGCACTTACATCACCGCAATTTTTCTTTATTCTTTCTTCATAAAGATTTCATCATAACACGGTATAGTATGCAAAACCTGCGTCCTGCGGTTTTGCATTTTTTATCGCGTAATGCTACTTCTTAACCAGAATGAATAAAAAACGCATTTTTAAATACTTTTTACAAGCACTTCTCCTTATCGGCGTTGGCGCGGCTGTTTTTTTCGGCATTGGGTATTACGGGTATTATAATTCTCCCGAATATCAGGCAGAACAAGAAGTGGAGTCCCTCACGCGCCAGTATATGGAGGATACGTATGGGGGCGAGACTCCGGAAGAAACGCTCGAATTATTCATCTCGGCCCTTGAAAAAGGAGATGTTGAATTGGCATCGAAGTATTTTGTACTGGATAAGCAGGAGGAGATACATGGTTACTTAGCAGAATTGCGAGACAGCAACGGGCTAAAAAATGCAATCGTGGATGCACACACACTTAAATTGACAAAAAACAATGGAGATCGGGTTTTTTTTACAATTGCAGATGAGAACAATATAGTTGAAGTTCAATTAGTCATGATCCGTGGTTTAAATGGAAAATGGAAAATTTTAGAACTATAAAACTTCTTTACGAATTCTTAGGAGGGGGGATTCTTTTTTTGAGTATCCCTCTTTTTGTTTTCGGATACAGCGACACAACAACGCACCCCGCACTCACAAAAGAGATCGCGCGCTTTTTCAATTATCATCATCCAGAAAGATTCCTTGACGCTCATGAAATCGGCCTTTTGATGAAGGGCTCGATTGACGAAGACGAGGAGACGCGATGGCTTAGGCATTTCTTTGATCCTGTGCACGATCGCGGGCTTACGATATTGGGCAAAACGTGGGAATCGTCAAAGGACTGGTCGCAGGATACATTGGCGCAAGCCGAAGAAGACGGCGCGTTTCGGGATACGACGTATGGCTCCATATTTTCTCTGTTTTCATCCCCGTCCGATTATTCGTGGGAGCGCGCGATTTATGACTACGCATGGATTGACGAGGAGCGGGGGCTTGAGTCGCTCGGCCACATCCTGCACTTGCTTGAGGATGCCACGGTTCCGGATCACACCAGAAACGACCCCCACCCGAACATTTTGAGCCATTCCGCCCTGCTTGACGAAAGCCCGTATGAATCGTGGACCGCTCAATTTGGCGTGAATAATACAAATATGCTTGAGGGAATGAAGAGTGAATCAAACAAGCCCCGCATTGCCTCGTCTTTGAATGATTATTTCAATGTGACGGCGAATTATTCAAATAATAATTTTTTTAGTAAAGATACAATATTTGATTACACAAGACCAACATATTCAATTACAGTATTACAAAAGTTAAGTGATGGACTTTTCCATCAATTTGGGTACGCAGAACTTGATGGAATTAAATACAAGTTAATTCAGCTCGGAATCAGGCGTTTGGGAGGAATAGAAAAGGTAACTACAATTGAGGACGCAGATAATTTGATCACTGCAGACTACTGGGCCCTTCTCTCAAAAGAAGCTATAAAAAACGGCGCGGGCCTAATCAAGCTTTTCTTCGATGAGGTTGAAAAAGAAAAGCAAACGCGAACTTTGTGGCTTAAAAACCGCTCCTGGTGGCAGAAAGCGTGGGATTGGTCAACAAGCGTATTTTCTTCGAATACTGTTGGCCCTTACGCGTATACGGCAGGAGTCAGCGGCGCGATTCAGAAAGTTCAGGAAACTGCGCCGCCGTCCAACGCCGTAGTCGAATCAGCGCCGGACAGCTCCGCCACAGTTCCTTCTTCGGTTCCTGCTGATGCCGAAAAACCAGAAGCACAAGAATCCTTGTATAATTTAATGCCGGGTAACACGGCATCCGTAACGCCACCCTCTCCAAAGGCAGAACTCCAGGAGGCAACCTCGACACCGGATAACGAAACAGCGGCCGAACAATCGGATGATATTGATTCTCCGCCGTGGTATCTTGGCGCTTTTGTCGGCGGAGGCGGAGGGGGAGCGGCTGTTTCTGCTTCTGATGGCGAGACCAGTGATACCCCCTCCTCTCCTCCCTCTCTTGAGGGGGAGGAAACTACCGAAGTCGGACTTCTCGACGAAGGAAGTCCGACTTCAACTCCGGATGAAACGCCGCCGGATGTTTCTTTAACTATTCTTGAGTGTTCCGACGGTTTCTCGGAGGAGGCATGCGCGATCGGCACGACGACGCTTACGATAGCGCTTGATTCATCGGCGGATGACGCCGCATCATATTCTCTCGCGTGCTTATCTCGGCAAAGCGTCTCTGTTCCATGGGCGCCCTGTGAAGATTTTGAGAATCCGAAAATCATTGATGCCGGAATGGGTGAAGATGATTCTGCCTCCGCAAGCTCCACCGCGACAACCACCAGGGCACGGTCTTTGGTATATCGCGCATCATCCGACATGCTGTATGAATTTCGCGCACGGGCAAAAGACGGCGCGGGCAACGAATCTGCGGAAGTTTCGCAATCGGCGGAAGTCAATCTCCTGCCCGTGATCATAAACGAAATCGCATGGATGGGAACGGGGGGGTCGGCAACGACAAGCAAAGATGAATGGATTGAACTTAAAAGCCGCGTGATACATCCGATAAACCTCTCCGGCTGGCAGTTGGAGTTATACGGCCTGCAGGATACCGCAAATCTTGCAAGTCCGATGAGCGCCGAGCCAAAAAAAATTATCCCTCTTTCGGGCGCAATTCAGCCGAAAGGATATTTTCTTATTGAACGCACCAATGACGATACGTTGCCGGATATTTCCGCGGATATTGTAACCTCTTTCGGTACCGGCCTTCATGATTCCGGCATGGTTATAAAACTTGCCAGGGGTTCGACAATAATCGATCAAACCCTGGACTGTCCCCCAAATTGGCGCGAAAATACCCGCTGGTGCGCTGGCAATAAGGCCGCGCGGAGCACCATGGAGCGCGTCAATGCCGATGTGGGGGGTGCGGAAGCGGGGTGGGGAACATATTACGAAGAAGAAATTGCCCGTCCGTATGCAAATGCCGATGGAGAGGAAATCTTCGGCACGCCAAAAGAAAGGAACAGCGCGACCCTTCCCGTCGTATACGGCCATTATTGGCTTCGCTCCGACAAAACCCTGACAAAAGAGAATTCTCCGTATGTTATCCTCCGCGATGGGCTGATGATTGATTACGGAGCATCGCTTACGATTGAGCCGGGAGTGGTCGTCAAAATCGCATCAACATATGACCCAAAAATCACCGTTCATGGCGCCTTAAAAATTCTTGGAACAAAAGAGGACCCGGTTGTCATCACAAGCATCCGCGACGACGAGTTCGGGGGAGATACGAATAAGGACGGCATATGCAGTCCGGACGACGCCTCCTCAACCGCGGCCTGCCCCTACCCGGGTTCGTGGAAAAATATATTTTTTGATGCTTCGGAGCCGGAATCCCGAATTGTCGGAGCGATTATCCGGTATGGCGGCAGACATATCAATAATTTTTCAATCGAAAGACAAGCAATGATTGTGCTGGAAGGCGTGAATGTTTCGGTGAGCGACTCAATAATCGAACACTCGCAATTATTCGGAATCGGATGTTTGGGTTGCGCGTCAACCGTGAGCGGCAACATGTTTCGGCTGAATGCGCGTGAAGCGTTTGTCGGCGGAGGCGGGGCGGCACGGGTTATTGATAACGAATTTATTAAAAACGGAGGCGGCATAGCCGGCTCGAATTTTCGCGGAGGAGAAATCAGTCGCAACAGATTCATTGAAAATAATTATGCGATCCGCATCACGAATTCCGTTCCCTTTTTTGAGGGAAACAGTATTTCGCCTGAAAGCCCGGGAAAACACGGCATAGAACTCATCGGGCATCTTGAAGATGACACGTTTCTGCCGAAGGACTTGACGTATATCGTTGGAGATTATGCGTGCTATAATATAAACGCAAAACTCACAATTGAAAAAGGCGTTGTGATTAAGTTTCCGGACCACGGAGACATGTGCGTATACGGTTCTCTTGTGACGGAGGGGACAGAAGAAGAACCTGTTGTTTTTACCGCGTTTGCCGACGACGAATATGGGGGAGACACGAATAATAACGCGACAACCTCTCAGGCATCAGCGGGCACCTGGTCGGGAATCTCGATATATTCCGGACCGGGGCGCGAATCAATCCTCAACGGCGCAATAATCCGGTACGGGGGCGGTCGAACGCAGATTCGTATGGGTGCGGGACTCATGGCGGAAGCGTCATCCGTATCGCTCGCGCATTCGATTATTGAGAACAACAGTTTCAGAGGCGTTTGGTTTAAGAATTCTTCGAGCACTGTTTACGATACGCTTTTTCGGAACAACTCAGGGTATGCGCTGATTGTATCCGACAATGCGACGTCGACTCTTGAAAATGCGGTATTTCGAAATAATGCGGTTGGGATAACCGTTGGCAGTTCGTCGCATATCATAAATAATGGCGTAGATATTGATGATTCGAATGCGGTGAAAACGGAGCCGCCGGATCTGTTTCCATAAAAAAACGGGCAGATGCGTATCCATCGCCCGTTTTTGCGTTTGACTCGTTGGGTAGCCGTATGTCAGTGTTTTTCCGCGTGACTATCCGCGCTAATCGGTTTCCGGGTATTATTCAACACGCACGACAACGCCCGTTGAAGCATCCACATAGATATTCGTAATTTCAAGTCCCTTCAGTCCCGTAACAAGCCACGTTTTCTTTCCTTCGCGCGTGATCATTTTTACGGAAATGGCGCTGTCGAGGTATTCCCCGCCGACCGCCGCGTCAATCGCGCCCTTTGCCGTAATGGAAACCGCCGCTTCACTTTCGCCTTTTGCCATGACGCGTATCGCGTCCCCGACGATTTCAAGGTTTGCTCCCGCATCGATTGCGACGTTTATTCCGACTTCGCCGGATTCATTCATGCCGATCGTTATGTTTGTATCCGTTTTTCCGCCGCCGATATTCACGAGCCCTCCGCCGATTGAAATTTCCGCATTGCTTTTTGTCTCAAGTGTGATAACCGGCGCGAAAATATACGACCCCTGCCCCGTTGTATGAAGCGACTTATCGGCAAGAAAATCGAGAACGACGGACGATTCGTTGCCCGCTTCAACCACGAGTTTTCCGACAAGTTTCAGGTCTCCGGAAGGAAGTTTTGCGAGAGAAATTTTTCCGCTACTTTTTTCAATCACTTCCACTTTTGAAACCGAAAGGCGCACCTGATTGTATTCTCCGGCTTCGAGATTTGCCTCCGTAAGAAGCGCGAACGATCCCGATTCCTTGAGTTTGAGAAGGTCGAACGATTTTGTTTCTTCCGAAACCGTAACCCATCCTTTGGCCGCACTCTGAACCCGAACTTCTTTGGTCGTGACGATAATACCGTCGATATTTTCAAGTCCTGCCGCGGCATCGGTTACCGCAAAAACAACCCTGCCTTCGGTCGGCTGCGGCGGCGGAAGAGGAGACGGACTTGGCTCGGGAGCAGGCTCGGGAGCGGGCGGGGATGTTTCAACCCTGACCGATTCCTGGCGGGATGGACCCAATGCGAGAATGAGCGCCACAATGACCACAACAAGTCCAAGAACAAGAAGAACATTTTTCATAATGTGAAAAAGACCTGTATTTAAGCCATTTTTTGAGAAAAAATACGGCCCCGGTACGGTCTGTGGAGTTAAAAATTACCACTTCATTATACAGTATATCGTGGACATTTTCTTAAACATGTTATTAACATAGCAACCGGCAGATTTTTTCGATTCCGAATATTTATGTCACATATATTACGTAATAAATTACGTAATAATACCAAAGCGCGCCGTCATTGACGATTTAGAAAAAATTTGCAACCAATGAGTATGATGAAAAAAATAATCGCATTGTTCTGCATTTTCTCAGCCCCGTTTTTTGTTCGCGCGGGCAGTGTTGTCATCAACGAAGTCGGATGGAGCGGAACTGCCGCAGACGATACCGACGAATGGATTGAATTGAGAAACAATGGCGGTCAGGCAATTTCATTGGACGGATGGATTATTCGGGCTCTGTCGGACGGCAGACCGACCATAAATCTTTCCGGAACGATCTCGGGCTCCGGTTTTTATCTGATTGAACGTACATCGGATTCGGATATTTCCGATGTTGCCGCGGATTTTTATGGATCATTTGGACAATATGGCAGTATATCGAATTCCGGCGAAGACCTCGAGTTGATTGATTCCGGGGGATCCGTTGTTGACACTATTTCATTCGCGGGCGGCTGGCCAGCCGGCTCCATCGGTCCAGATTATTTTTCCATGGAACGAATCGATCCGTTGGCGGATGGGTCCCTTTCATCAAACTGGGCATCGAACGACGGAAATACCCGAAACGGGAAAGACGCGAACGGCACCCCCATAAACGGAACGCCGAAATCGGAAAATAGCGCCTACGGTGCCGCTTCCGGCGGCCCTTCACAACCAACAGAAGAGGAATCGGGGTTGGGTTCATCGGCAGAAAACGTTGTTTCATCACAGCCGACAACTCCGGCGCTGAAAGAAACATTTACCGTGTATGCGGGAGAGGACAAAACCGTATTATCGGGCCAGGAAACGGATTTTGTGGGAAGGACAACCGGTGTGTCGGGAGATCCTGTCACAAATGCGCAGTATCTCTGGAATTTCGGCGACGGCTCGATTGCGCGCCTGAAAGCGACGACTCACACATATTCTTATCCCGGCGTTTATATCGTGAGCTTGAATGCGAATGTTGGCGAAGAATCACACGGAGATTATTTGACGATAGAAGTTCTCCTGCCGCAGATTGCGATAAGCGAAGTTAAAACCGGCCCCGATGGATTTATAGAACTATTCAACGCGAACGCCAAGAGAACGGATATCGGGCGGCTTATAGTAAAAGATGAAGCAAGCGGAGCAGTTTTTTTGATGCCGAAGGATACATTTCTTGACGGAAAAACCGTTCGGGTATTCCCGAATTCGACAACGGGGATCTCGGGGCTCGGCGGGTTTATATCGTTATTAACGTCAAACGGAAAAACCGTCGATACCGCAAAATTTACCGGAGTTCTTTCTTCGGGTGAGAGTTTTATCCGTGGCAAAGACAGTGGTTTTATAAAAACGTCATCACCATCCCCCGGAGCCGTAAATCCGGTTGCTGTTTCCGAATACGAAATAACCGAGACGGAAGGGAACAATGTTGGCGCGAACGGTTTGACTGAAAAAATGAGCGCTGCGACAAAAGACGCATCGGACAAAAAGACGGGATCGGGTGAGGCCGCATCGCTTGAAGAAAACAAGGACGAAAGCGGCGGCGCGAATAATATCGAAAGCGGAATCAATCCGCCGCCATTCGGGACGGATAATGACGTTTCTCCGCTTGAGACGGGCGAGTCCGCTGTTTTGCCGGACGAACAAACTGCCGGCATCTCGTTTGGAGGATTTTCTTCATATATATTTTTGACCGCAAGCCTGTTTATCGGAGCCGCATCCGCTGTCGGCTTTCTCTTTCTCAAAAAATTCTTCTGATTTTTTCACTGTTCTTCTGGCGGTATGACATTCTCACATTCTTAAGAATATGAGAATGTTTTTTAAATGCGCGCCCTCTTGATTTTTCGGCGATTTTGTGCAACGGGTACAGGCAGGAAACAGTCCTTTAAAAACGGGCCGGCCAATGTGGAAACGGCTTTGGAATTCAAAGGGTGCCAGGATTTTTCGCTATATTTTATGGAGATTTTTTTGGAAATGGCGGATGGTAAGAATTATAATGGGGATTATCGGCATTCTGTTTTCGTTGTTTCCCGGCCCGAATCCATTTTTGATTCCCGGACTTATCGTCGTCGTTCATGAAGTTCCCTTTTTACGAAAATACGTTGCCTGGGGCATCAGGATCCTGAGAAAGATGTACATTAAAACAAATTTTTACTATCAAGACGGAACGGTACATTTTGTGAAGAATGGAATAAAGATTTACTTCATGAAGGAGATCATGATGAAGACGCGTAAAATTGTTTATGCGCGAACGGGGATTCGATTCTATTTCAAAAAAGGCAAGAGAATTCGTCCCAAGAAATAATCGCAGAAAAAAATCATACCGGCTTCGACCGGTTTTTTGATTGCAGCCGTATCGGATGTGTGGTATGTATGCGGTATGTTCATTCACATTTGATACGGAGAGGCCATGAGGGATATTCCCGCGATTGTTATAACCGGCGGGCCATGCAGCGGGAAATCGACTGCAATGGCGCGAATCCCAGAAAAGTTATGCGACTACGGCTTCAGCGCCCTGACCGTTCCAGAAGCGGCAACACAACTTTTTTCAAGCGGGGTAAAAATCGGCGAAGACGGAATTCCTTCCATGGAATTCCAGGAATATATTCTACGTCTCCAGATCGCGCATGAGGAACTTTATCGGAACATGTTGGGCCGGCATAAGAATCCGAAAAAAGTTTTATTATGCGACCGCGGCCTCATGGACGGAAAGGCATATATGGCGCCCGACGATTTTGCCACGCTTTTAAAAAAAATGGGGCTGAACGAAGTTATGCTGCGTGACGCTCCGTATGTGTCGGTGATCCACCTGGTAACTGCGGCGATTGGTGCCGCCGAATTTTACACCACGGCGAACAATACCGAGAGAAAAGAATCTCCGGAAGAAGCAATTACTCTTGATACGAGAACTCTTGAGGCGTGGGTTGGGTGCCCGCACCTCCGAGCCATCGACAACAGCACCGATTTTGAAGGCAAAATGCAGCGGCTCCTTGTGAGCGTTTGCCGCGTGTTGGGGATTCCCGCGCCAATGGAAATTGAGCGGAGTTTCATTATCTACCTTCCGGAGTTTTCTCATCTGCCCGTTTTCTCGAATGTCGTTGAAATCGAACAAACCTACCTTAAGCCGGTCGATGAATTCAGGCGGCGCATGCGAAGGCGGAGTCAAAACGGCCATTACACATTCACCGAAACAAAGAAAAAAAAGATAAAAGCTGGCACCATGTATGAAGTTGAACGGAATATCACACCCGAAGAATATTCTGGGTATATGGCGGGCGAACGGGATCACTCCCGTGATATCATCCGGAAAATACGGCATTGTTTTGCCTGGTCGAACCAGTATTTCGAGGCGGATGTCTTTTGTGAACCGACATACTCTCGCATGATCGCCGCCCTTTGCGAAGACGGAATTTCCTTTAATCCTTCACGGCCGATCGTGCGGCTTGAGGTTGAGCTTACCGACGAAAACGACCGACTTGAAATCCCTCCGTTTATCGAAGTCATAAAGGAAGTAACGGGAGACGACCGGTATTCGAATAGCTCTCTTGCGCTGATTCGATAGAAAAAAAGAAAAGAGAAAGGAGCGGAAGATGACCCCCCTGCCTGACGGAACCTCAAATGAATTGTTCGAATTTTATCGGCTCGCGGATTAGAGGCGCCTTTCAAGGCGCTTTTTTTAAACCCAAATCGGATGTGTGGAAACAAATAGCGCGATGTGGTAAGATTTCACTGTTGCCATGCCGCACGGTACTCGAAAAAGCTCTCAAAAACCGCTTGTGCTCGTATTTACCACCGCCTATGATCCTTTTGTAGGAGGGGCAGAAGTTGCGATACGCGAAAATGTAAAACGGCTTTCGGGCACGTATGATTTTTTTATTTTAACAAGCCGATTCGACAGGATCGTTCCGGTTGAGGAAATAAAAGATGGAGCCACTATCGTCCGGCTCGGATTCGGAAAACCGTGGGATAAATTTTTGCTTCCTATAAACGCCTTTTTTTCCGGCCTTATGCTGATTTTGCGCCATCGCGGCCGCCCCCGAATTTTGTGGGCGGTTATGGCTTCATACGGATCGATTGCGGCAAGCACGCTTAAGTTTTTCTTCCCAAGAACTCCGTATATTCTGACACTGCAGGAAGGGGACACCGAAGAGCATCTGCGGCGGTCTCGTTTTTACCTCGTGAATATTTTCGGACTGCGGTATTCGTTCCGAATGTGCGATTTCGTTACCGCCATTTCCGCGTATCTTCTGGATGTCGCCCGCCGTTTCAATTATGAGGGCTCGGGAGATGTGATTCCGAACGGCGTTGATGTTGATAATTTCTGCCGTAAAATATCGGAAGAGGAATTGCAAAGAATACGAAAACATCTTGGGCTTTCCGGCGCCGAGCGCATCATTCTTACATCCTCGCGCCTGGTCAGGAAGAACGGAATTGACACGGTTATTCGCGCGCTCAAGCGTATAAAAGATAAAAGTCCGGAACTTCCGGTACGGTTCGTCATTCTCGGAACAGGCCGCGAGGCGCATGCGCTAAAAGATCTCTCGGTTTCTCTCGGCATACGCGACGATATTTTGTTTGCGGGAAGCGTTTCACACGCCGATTTGCCCATATATTTGAATCTTGCGGATGTGTTTGTTCGTCCCTCGCGTTCGGAGGGTTTCGGGAATTCATTCATTGAGGCAATGGCCGCGGGCCTTCCGGTTATCGGAACGCCGGTGGGAGGGATCGTTGATTTTTTGGAAGACGGCAAGACGGGTTTATGCACGAACGTCGATGACCCCGAAGATCTTTCCGAAAAAATCCTTTCTTTACTCATTGAAAAAACGCGTTCCAGAAAAATCGCGTCTGCCGCCAGAAGTAGTGCCGTCAAAAAATATAACTGGGCCAGGGTTGCGCGGCGGCTTTCAGAAGTATTCAAAACCGAAATCGGTCTTTTTTCAAAGCCGATTATGGTGGTCGCAACCGGAATTTTTCCTCCCGACATCGGGGGCCCTGCCACATATTCGAAGACAATTGCCGAAGAGTTAACACGGCGAAATTATAAGATAAAAGTTATTGCATATTCCGATTCGCAAAAAATTTCACACTCCAAAAATCAGAATTACACACACGTTTCAAATCTGAATTCAAAAATTTCA
>MHQO01000009.1:20606-21129 GCA_001820675.1 Candidatus Sungbacteria bacterium RIFCSPLOWO2_01_FULL_47_10 | reverse complement strand
TGCCTTGAAGCGCAAGTACGATCACCCGGATCGTTTTCATAAGCTCCCCATGGTAAGGAACGATTGACGCATGAAAACATGGTAGCATATGCCGGTGGAATTTCAAGTCTTAGTCTTGCTTTTTTTGTGTGGTTTGATATTCTCAACGATATGAAAGGGCTTTCATTTCCTGTTTTCAAGACAAAAACAGCCGGAGTGACTCAATCCTTCCGGCTTGAAGATCCGGTCGAGCGCCGGAAGTATTTTGAATTGAAGGCCGGTGCTGAAATAGAAAAACTCCGCGAATATCTCCGCACAAGTACATTCGTCGGGATTTTGTTGGGTCCAAAAAACTCCGGAAAGGGGACGTATACGAAACTTTTCATGGAAGCGATGGGATCGGAAGCGGATCGGGTTGCTCATGTATCCGTGGGGGATATTGTTCGCGGCGTGCACAAAGATTTTGCGGATCCGGGCGGAAAGGAACGGCTTATGAATTTTCTGAAAAGCCGATATCGCGGATTTATACCGTTAGACAAGTTTC
>MHQO01000009.1:18186-20573 GCA_001820675.1 Candidatus Sungbacteria bacterium RIFCSPLOWO2_01_FULL_47_10 | reverse complement strand
ATCTGCCGACTGAGATCATTCTTGCGCTGATCGAGCGTGAAATTGACCGTATCGGCCGAAAGGCGATTTTTATTGACGGGTTTCCCAGAAATCTTGATCAGGTTTCTTTTTCCTTATATTTCCGGGCGATAATCGGCTATCGCGACGATCCTGATTTTTTTGCGTTTATTGACGTTCCCGAAGCGGTGATTGACGAGCGAATGAAGTTTCGCGTCGTATGCCCGACATGTCAGAGTCCGCGAAATACCAAACTTTTGCGCACACGCGACGCCGGATACGATTATGAAAAAAAAGAATTTTACCTCCTGTGCGACAACCCGAATTGCGCAGGATTCGCGAATGCGCGCATGGTTTCAAAAGAGGGGGATGAATTGGGAATTGAGGCTATCCGCGGGCGCATTGAAACCGAAGCGAACGTCATGAAAACCATTGCGGAACTCCAAGGCGTGCCGAAAGTTTATTTGCGGAATTCCATACCCGCGGAACGCGCAAAAGATTTTGTCGATGACTATGAAATTACACCCGCATACCGGTATGAGCTGGACGCAACGACCGCGGAAGTCAAAGTTATTGAGGAGCCGTGGACGGTCAAAGACGATGGGGGTGTTTGGTCGTATAGTTTGCTGCCCGCACCCGTTGCGGTAGCCCTCATTAAGCAGGTTGCGGGCGTGCTCGGGCTTTAACGAATATTTCAAGTCCTTTCAAGTCCCGACCTTCGCCGCGGCGAAGGTCGGGACTTGAAATAAAACCGCCATGGAAAAGAAACTCTTCAAAGTCGTCATCACCGCCATTGTTGTAAAAGACGGGCGTTTTTTGATTTTAAGGCGTTCGCCGCATGAAAAAAAATTTCCCGGCAAGTGGACTGTGCCGGGTGGAAAGCTCACAACTGCCGATTACGTCGGATTACCGAAAGATACCCCGGATTACTGGTATAACGTGCTTGAACACACACTCAAACGCGAAGTAAAAGAAGAAGCGGGAATCGGTATTAAAAATATCCGCTATGTGACGTCTCTTGCGGATGCGAATGAAAATGATGATCCATCACTCGTGATATCGTGCCTTGCGGATTTTGAGAAAGGGGATATTGCGCTTGACGACAGCATGAGCGACTACGCATGGGTATCGCTTGATGAGGCAAAAAGCGTTGATTTGATCGGCGGAATTTATGAAGAGCTTGAGATGGCGGAGAAAACATTGCGGGGCGAAGAAAGAGGGGAGTGGAAGAAATAGGAATAAGTAAAAACCCCCATCCTCGCTTTTCAGTTTCCTGTAGGCGAAGATGGGGTGCGGAGAGGAGTGGGCGGGGACCCAGATTTCCCTATGACGTGAGAATCTTGAGGTTGATCTTGAGGCCGTTGAGATCGACCTCGAGGGACTCGATCTTCTGCTTGGCGCTCTCGATCGCTTCTGCGAGCGCCGCCCCTTGGTCCGAAGACTTCTCGTCCCCTGACATCCCCTCGAGTTCCTCGTTCAGGTTGTTCAGGTTCTTCGTAGCCTTGGCCATATCGGCCTGAAGACGGCCACTCTTCTCGGCGTATCCACCGCCGATGAAAGCGCGCATGGCCACCTCGGCTGAGCCGAAGCCCCTCCGGAACTTGCTCGCCTGTCGCTTCGTTGCCTGAATCCCGGCAAGAGAGCATGCGATCCTGAACCTCTTGTCATTTTCGGCGAACTCACGGTTGACGACGAAGGTGCTCTCACTCATGGTGGGCCTCCTTTTTACGCCCTTTTTGGGCGGTTTGGGTTTAACTGCAAAAGAACGGTTTTACGCTCTTTTTATTATAGCATTAAAAATACATATTTGTCAAGTTTTTTAATGTTTTTTTAATGCCGTTTTTCTGTGCTGTGAATAATTAACGTTTCTTAATTCTGCACTCGTCATTTATAATTATCGTAGGCCCCCTTTTTTCGGATTCAAGTTTTAGGACAAATCGTTCATCGAGGGATGCTTATATCGCCTGACCCCGTGGGGTTTTGGCTGCGGCGACCCATGTGTACATTCGCTAAAATTCTTTAGTCCGAACGGGGCCTTAGAAAAGCGTTCAGGATATTTCTGGACGTTTTTTGTTTCAGCCCAATCTTTCCGGCAGACATGGCCGCACCCGGCATTTTTTCCGCGTAAAATAATACCGCGTCGGCTATCCGAGCGGTTTTTCTTTTATCGTATCGCTTCGCAGTTCTTCAATGATCATGTCAGAAAATATTCCGCGTTTTGCATTAAGGCCCCTTCGTTCAATGAATTCAAGAAACCATCCATAGGCAAGTTCACGGCTTACGATTTGTCTTGTGTCGTGGCGATCCGCGTTCGTTTGCCCGCAGGAAGTATCAATGATTTCCCGGGAAAGAAGCGGGAGGATTGCGTCGCGCCGCAGAGTATCGATGAG
>MHQO01000009.1:17708-18166 GCA_001820675.1 Candidatus Sungbacteria bacterium RIFCSPLOWO2_01_FULL_47_10 | reverse complement strand
ATGTCGAACGCGTAGTGCTGAACATGTTCACCGCGTGCTTCCACACCGAGCGTTATGGACGATTTTTTATAGTTTTCATCACTGATCGGAATGAGGGATGGAACCGGTATTTTGTGCTTCCGAATATGTATTATTTTTTCCGAGGCGTATTTTCCCGTTATACTTGCGCAGTGCGCGTCAGAGAGAAATACTGCCGGTATCGGCGCGGATGTCTTTCTGAAAAGCAGAGCAAGGAATGTCCGGAACGCAATGAGCCGTTTTGCGGTCGTCTCTGTCCACCCATCGAGGCCTTCGGTAAAGCAGATAGAGAGATTCTCGCTTGGACGCGTGACAACAACAGAAATAAATTTTGTTTCCGGAAGAATAGGAAAGAAATAATCCACAGGGAAAAACCATTCATGAATTGCCGTTCGAACCACCTCTTCAATCCTTCCCGTGCCAACCACGATCGCGGCGTG
>MHQO01000009.1:17310-17694 GCA_001820675.1 Candidatus Sungbacteria bacterium RIFCSPLOWO2_01_FULL_47_10 | reverse complement strand
TATGCGGCATGATCAATTTGCATATGTTCTTGAATCGTGCCGGACCGATGGTACGGGGATGACTTCCTGGCCGGTTGAGTTTTTCGATTTGCGCCGCAATCGGTTTGAGGAAGGCATAGAACCTGTCTTTGAATGCCGCATTATAGCAATGAAAGAAGGGGACTTCAACAATATTCTTCCACGCATATTCCGGATTGTCTCCGGCGCTCATTATCTTTTTCCGAGTCCGGTATTTATCGGTATTCCCGCGCGGCAGAGCGGGCATTCTGCTTCATCCCACGCGGTAAGGGCCATGGAAAGAAGCGAGAAGAATTTTGGAGGATTTTCGACGTCTTCGGATTCGACCCCTCCGCGATTTACCAAACACGCAAACCCAACGACGGT
>MHQO01000009.1:13688-17303 GCA_001820675.1 Candidatus Sungbacteria bacterium RIFCSPLOWO2_01_FULL_47_10 | reverse complement strand
TTTTCCCGCGATCAGGGCGTCATATCCGCGCCTGATGACGAATCCTCTTCCTTTTCGGACGATTTTTTCTCCGGATCCGAGGGTCACGCGCACGGGATCGCCGTAGTGCGCGAGTGTAGCGCCACTCGCGGAATACAACACATATTCTCTTGAGATTCGCATCCGTGAATATTCATCCGCGGCATAGACGGTGTCTTCCTCCCGTTCGGCAAAAACACTGATCACCTCGCGTTCGCAAAGGTCACTCAAATGTTCCGCAACCCACTGCGAGAGGTTGATTCCTCCGAGTGCGGGCCCGATTACGGCGTCAACATCGTCCCGAATGAATTCCTTTGCGATTCCACGGCAGAGAAAAGATGTTTCTTTGATGTGGGGATAGAGCGCGTCCTTGTTGATATAGACGTCGCTGTGTTTTCCGCTCGTGAGCGGGAAATGTCCGTGGCAAATCACGCCGAGGCGCTCGAGCAATCTCCTGGCTACTTCTTCCGTCATGCACGCCTCCCCGTACCGGAGCATAATAAATTTAAAAGGAACGATACCCTGATATGTATCATGCGGCGTGATTCGGCGTCAATCGAGCACGCGGGCCATCAATGCTTTTTTATATGCATGCGCATCGAACGATATAAAACGCGTTATAAATGGCAAAGCAAGCGTTAAGGGGCCGAGAGAAATGAAAGTCGGAGAAAAATCAAAGAGCGCGACTGCGCTTCCCGCAGGGAGCGGGAGTGAAAGAAAAAACGCCCCATATACGACGCCGAAGAGGAAACCCAATACCACGAGGCCGTGGAAGCGGGAATAGATTGGATGCGTGTGGACCGCTTTCATACCGTACGATGGTTTAAAAACATTCTAACATTCTGCAGAATGTTAGAATGTTTTTACGCTTTTTTCTTGTCGCCCAAAAGCCGCATGACGGCTTTTTCCCATTTGGAAAGCGGCTCGTGGGTAAGTAGCGAGATGATACGCTCTTTCGAATAACCGGCGTCGCGCAAAACGCCTACGGAATCAATTGCCTGCGCGATTACGCGATGATATTCTTTTACAAATATTTTTTGCCAGGTTTCATCAATCAATACCTGAAGGGAACCATCCAACCCCTCAATGCGTGTCGGGGCTTTTCCTATTTTTTTGAGTTGCCGTTTCATCCACGATGCCTCAAGGCCGGCTGCGAGTTCTTGCTCGATCCATGTTTTAAGTTTGCCCGGGAAATCATACGGTTCGTCTTTTGTTGTAAATAGTGATATGAGGTTCTCTGGAATGACAGTATTATCCGTAAGGCGCGCAAGGATTTCATCTTTGGCAAGGGCATCAACGTATGCCTTCCGAATATAACGGAAATATTTTTCCAGATGATGGTGTCGTTCCTCGTCCGACGAGGATGTGCGTACCGCGGCAAGTGTTTCTTCGCGTACGGCGGTTTCCGCAAATAATTTTTTAATCGCGTGCTGTTCTTCATGAGCGAATACCACGCCGGAGGATTCGTTTCTGTGTTCCGGCGTTTCCTGACCAATGGGTGCGCTCATGTTTTCGACGGTTATGCATTGGTCGAGCCCCGGAATCGGGGAATTCCTGACAATAAAACCATTTACTTCTTTTGCGAATTTAATCTCGTCTTCGTCGGGTTTGCGAGGAACAATATAAGCTCCGCCATGGAGAAGCGCAAAATCTTCGATGCTGAAGCATTGGAAACAAATCGTCATCGGGCCTTCTTTAACCGTTATTTTTCCTCTCGGCCTTTGCCCGAAGACCGCGAAAAAAATATCCTCTCCATTCGGGAAACGATCCCGCAATTCCCTGATTTTTGCATGTTTCTTCTGATATTCGTCGAATGCTTCAAGCGCGATGTTAAATCTCTCTTGATCAAGCTCCGCGCGGCGCGCGAATGCATTCGCCTTTGTTTCAAACTCCCGTCTTGTGATATCGGGATTTTTTCGGATTTCTTCGATAAGTTCCGTCTGCATTTCGGCGATTCCTTCTTTTTGGCGCGATAGTTGTTCTTTGTATTCTTCGATCCTCGTTCTCTTTTCTTCCGGGCGCGCCCTTCGAACGGCTTCCAATTCTTTTTTGGGCGAAAAAACCCCCTTTTGCGCGAGGTCGTGCGAAGGAGGTTTTTCTGCGGGCGGTGTTTGTTTTTCAACTTTTTCGATCATGAGAAATTCGCGCTACAGGGAACCAGAGCACTCATTTGAGTGAGTGCTCTGGTTGAACCCTGTCTACATCTCCTTGTTCTGTTTTTTCGTCGGGATGCCGGGTCCGGGACACAAGTCATAATCCCATTAGCATTCTTAGCTTGGTAAACCCTTTTAAAACTGGACTCCATTTAGCACCAACCCCACACTGTTCTCTCCAGTAATCGTGCGTTATTGTGTTACATCCTGCAACATCGTTCATAACTATATAGTTTATAGCAAGACATTTCTGTTGAAATAGATCAGTTAGAGATTTCGAACAAAGACCGGGATTTTTCTCGTGGATGCTGTATCCTATGATACACTCAGCTTTCGCCCGATGATAATCAAAATTCCGATTATTAGGTCGATCACGTAAATTTGATACATCACACAAAACTGCATTGTCTTGCTCGCTTGCAAAGTATCCATAGCAAGCGCCCACTATTTCATAAGGTTCGTTTATTTGTTTACATTTATTTATTGAATTAAATGGAACGTAGAGGTTTTGATAATCTCGAAGACCATCAAAATAAGTCAGCGACCGTTGATAAAGTATCTCGGTTGAAAAATATAATGATGTAAATAGAATTGCCGAAGAAACAATCACATATTTTCTTTTTGTATTGGGGTATTTCCTAAAATTGTATAGATACCCTAAAAAAACTACGAGAAGTGTTATAAAAATTATGACAGCCAAAATAGAAACAATCCATACAAGTATCAAGGGGCCAAAACACCCTTCCCCACGACAGCCAGATAGCTTGAAGATTGCTCTGGAAAAGAGAACTATAAACCTATAGCCAGCATTATCATAATAAAAATTTGCTACGGCGGAAATAATAATACCGAGAATGATTCCTGTGATCCAAAAATATTTTAAGCTGGGAGCAAAAGAAGCTTCAGTTTCTGGTGGTGGCGACTTACCGTAATCGATATTTTTCATAAACTCATTCTATCAGGCCCAACCTCAATTTACCAGTATATGTAAAACAAAAAAACTCTACGAGCTTCTTTCCAATTCTCTATCAATTTTTCTTTTTGTGCAGCGCGAATTTTCCCGAAGTGAGGACGCGGAGGAATTCTCCCCCCAACCCCCTCCTCCCGCCGCGCCCGAGCGTTCAGTTTCGGTTCTGCCACGCGAAGCGCGGCAATCAGTCGGGATTTTGTTCAAAAAAGGTTCGAGCAGCGTTCAATAATTGCGACCAATCAAAACTTAACGATTTTTTAGGACGAGATGAACTTTAATAATCAAATGGTATCAGAAATATAGCGTTTCTCAAGCGGAACGAATGTCAAAAGAAACAAACCGGGTAATGAAAGCGAGAGTAAGTGTTGCAAGGCCGAGAGAAATAAATGTTGGAGAAAAATTGAGAAACGCTACCGCTACGCCCGCAAGTAAGGGGCCGACAAAAAATCCGGCACTTTCGGCAAAAACTTTTAC
>MHQO01000009.1:0-13668 GCA_001820675.1 Candidatus Sungbacteria bacterium RIFCSPLOWO2_01_FULL_47_10 | reverse complement strand
TGTGGTATGACGAAAGTTCATCAATCATGCTCATCACGGAAGTGAGGAGTAGTGCTTCGCCAACTCCGTGGACAAGCGCAAAAAGAAAAAGCACCACCGGATTTACGGACATTCCAAAGCCAAC
Source organism: Candidatus Sungbacteria bacterium RIFCSPLOWO2_01_FULL_47_10 (assembly GCA_001820675.1). Lineage (GTDB taxonomy): Bacteria > Patescibacteriota > Minisyncoccia > Sungbacterales > GWA2-42-14 > 2-01-FULL-47-10-A. The sequence goes on along the minus strand of MHQO01000009.1, from coordinate 13,544 downwards.
CATTGAAATTGCCATGAGAAAGAGTCCGGATACCGTAACACCTTTCGCGCCTTGTTTATCAATGTATTTTCCGGCGTAAAAGCTCACGAGAAGAAATGGCAAAGTAAATCCTGCGAAAATGAGTCCTACAAATTTTTCATCGAGGCCAATATCGGTCGTATAGATAGGTTCGAGAAGCGCGTTAAATCCCCAATGTACAGATGACACAAAAAAGAGAAAAGCGAGATAGGAGCCGAGAAATCCTAATTGTCTAAATTCCTTAATGCCAGAAATGAAAACCTTGTCTCTTCGCCACACATCAGAAATTGATGAAAAAAATGGCTCCGATCTATTTTCTCGAGGCAGAAAAAGAGTGCTTATCAAAATCATTGCCACAGCCCCAGTAAACGCAAACCAAAGCGCTGAAGGGACGCTCCAAACCAAGAGCCAGCCGGCAATCATTGGCCCAAGCGTATATCCAAAATTATGAAAACCCTCCGTAATTCCATTGAAGCGCCCAGCACGACGGCCGGGAGAGAGTGCCATTAACTCTGCATCGGCAGGAATAATATATGCCTGCGTAGCCAGCTCATAAAAAATCAGGGTCAAAAGAAATAAAAATGGATTTGGAAATTTGATAAAAATAAAAGCAGAAATGGCGAGCAAAACCCCAGAATAAAAAATAGTATGGCGCCTTCCAAAGCGATTTGCAAAGGCCCCGAGCGGAATATCAAGAAAAATTCCAAAAAGTTCTGGAAGCGCAAATACAAGGCCAAGTATGGCTATATTCGCAAAAACCCTATCAGCGAGAATTGGCAGGATAAGAGAGAAGGCGCCATACACAACTCCGAAAAGAAAACCAAGCGCGATGAGCGCGTGGAAACGGGCATAGATTGGACGCCGATGAATTGCTCTCATAAAAAATTGCGGAATTATAAATTCCTTTAAAAGGTCGCCGTCAGAATTTTTCCACGGAAAGCGAGGCGGGCACGGCCGAACCCCGACTACAAGACCCCTTCACCCTCCCACCTTTTGAAATTCGGGCCAGGCAGAATCGAACTGCCACTACAAGACCCCCAGCCTTGTGTACTACCACTATACTATGGCCCGTTTGCTATGAATGTCGTGCCGGCGGACACCGGCATCCGGGTTTTTTAAATCTTGATTCCGGCATCCCTAAGTGGGCGAGCCCACAGGGCTTTAGCCGCCGGAATGACACAACGGTTTATTGTTGGGTTAAATAATTTCTTCGCAGGAATGACGAATAGTGCATTATTGGTGAAATTCGTGGTCAAATTCATTAAAATTAGCGAGAAACAGGGATCTTGTTTGCGTTTCGCGCAAGTTCCACCAAGAATCGTACACCGGTTCCCGATGCTCCTTTTGCAAGAAACTGGCCTTCAATCGTCGTCATGGTCGGGGCGATATCAAGATGTATCCAGGGATATTCGCCGACGAATTGTTTGAGAAACATAGCACCCGTAATTGCGCCTCCCTGACCCTTTTTGCCCGCGTTCGCGACATCTCCGAATGTTCCCTTGATATCTTCAAGATACTCATCCCATAACGGAAGCGGCCAAACATAATCACCCGATGCGTCTCCAATATCGCGGGCGAATTTTTCAAGTTTTTCGTTTGCGGTTCGACTTTGCTCACCGGAACCGGTTCGACTTTGCTCACCGGAACTTGAAAATAACGCGATTGCGTGCTGTCCGAGCGCTACGACTGCGGCCCCGGTAAGAGTTGCCACATCGGCGATAAGACGCGGCTTGAGGCGTTGGGCGTATCCGAGTGCGTCGGCAAGAATGACGCGGCCTTCGGCATCGGTATTCAATACTTCGATGGTTTTTCCCGTGATTGTTTTAAGAATATCTCCAGGCCGATAACTTGACCCCGAAGGCATGTTTTCGACAGCGGGAATGAGTCCGATGACGTGAACAGAAATTTTCATTCGGGCGATTGCCGCAAGCGCATGCATAACCGCGGCCCCGCCCGTCATATCCATATGCATTTCATAAATCGCGTCAGACGGTTTTAGATTAAGACCGCCGGTATCGAATGTTACGCCTTTCCCGACATATATAACCGGTTTGCCGCCGAATTTCTTTCCGTATTCCATGATGATGAATTTCGGTTTTGCATCCGACCCTTTTGAGACCCCCATGATTCCTCCCATTCCCAATTTTTCGATTTCTTTTTCTTCAAGAACCGTTACCGCGCTATCGGTTCGTTTTCCTATTGAGCGTGCCGCGTCTGCGAGTGTTTGCGGGGTCATATCGCCTCCGGGAGTATTTGCAAGCGTCCGGCAGTTATTCATCTCTTCTCCGATGATAATGCCGTCTTGAAGCGATTTTTGCAGTGAAGCGTTTTTTGCGCCATCGGAAACAATTTCGATTTCGTTGATTGCCGGCCAGCCCTCTTTGGGCGGCTCTTTATATATATGAAACGTAAAATCCGCCATGAGCGCTTGTTGGGCGAATTCAGATACGAGTTCTGTGTCATCGCATTGTTTCGCGCCGATGTCGGCAAGAAAAACCGCGGCCGACGGGATGCGGCGTTCTTTCAGGAAGGAAACAAATTTTCTGACGAACAGGCGATATTTTTTTTCGTTCCACTCTTCCTTTTTCCCGAGGTGAGCCAAGAGAATAAGAAAATCGGGGTCGGAGGGAAGATGCACTTCACGGAATTTTTCCTGGTTCGTCGTAAAATCATGCGCCATGATTTTAGCGACATATGCGGCATCTTCTTTCGGAAGGGTCTTGAGAAACGGGTGAGAAGGAACCTTCGAACTAAAAAACGAAACAAGGACTGCCTTGTTTTTTGCCAATGATGTTTTTTGGGTGAGTGCAATGTTCATGTTCAATCAACCGGCAACAACAAACCGCAAGCAATCCTTTTTATGTTAACGGATATGGCTGCCTGTTGTGAATTAGCGTGCATGCATTTTTTTGAGGCATTTTGCGCACACTTTTATTCGTTTTCCGGATGGCAATTTTGCCCACTGCAAATTCGGGTATTTCCTTCCGCGCCACACAAGGTTATAATGACCGCGAAGGAGTTTTCGCTTTCCTGCCATCACGGATCCTTTTTTACAGTTTGTGCATACTTTCATACTATCCTACGAATTACGAATTTTAACGAATTACGAATACGTATTCGTAATTCGATGCCATTCGTAATTCGTAGGTAAATGTAGCATATTTTAATGGAGAATGCAACCAGTTTTATCATTCAAATCGCGATACTGATTTTTTCGGTTGTGGTTCATGAAGTATCGCACGGATACGCCGCATTGGCATTGGGCGATAAAACCGCGAAATACGCAGGCCGCCTTACTATGAATCCCATGAGCCACCTCGATCCGGTCGGCTCGTTTCTGGTTCCTCTGATGAGTTTTTTTCTCGGCGGATTTATTTTTGGCTGGGCGCGCCCCGTTCCGTATAACCCGTATAACTTGAAGAATCAGCAATGGGGGCCTGCGATAGTCGGCGCGGCTGGGCCTCTTTCGAATTTATGCCTTGCCCTTGTGTTCGGACTTATGGTCCGGAATTCAGCTTTTTTAATTGCGCTTGGCGGTCCGACCGCATCGAATTTCCTCCAGATTGCGACATTCATCGTTATTTTGAATCTTGTTCTTGCCATATTCAACCTCGTTCCTATTCCTCCGCTCGACGGGTCAAAGCTTCTTTTTTCGCTTCTGCCGTATCAGTACCGGAATATCCAGTATTTCATTGAGCAATACGGCCTCATGCTCCTGCTCATTTTCATTTTCTTTTTTTCGCAGATTATCTCGCCCGTTGTTTTCTTTTTATTTCGACTGATTACCGGTGTCGGGTTTTTTTAGCCGCGAAGCGGAAACCGCGAGGACTCTTCCCGCGTGACAACTTTTTTTAAAAACACGCAGTGCAAACTGAAGCGCTGGCGCGTTTTGCAATCACAAACGCAGGACTTGTGTTTATTTTTTTCATTGTCCTTGCCGCTTCTCGTTATTTGCAATTTCGATGTCTTGCGGTACGCTGGGCATTAGTTTCTTAATAATGTAGCAAGCGGGGGCGCGGGATGCAGAAGCGCATTATGGGGATTGAAACGGAATACGGAAATTTGCTGGTGGACAACAAAGGATCGTTTTGCGACGAGGATGCCGGCCAGATTCTTCTGAATCATGTGTGGGCGAATAAAGACGGGGAGTTCCGTTTTTTGAACATGTTTTGGGATAACCGATACAAGTATTATCCGGAAGAGGATTTTTGGCTGGGGTCGAACGGCGGCAAAATAATGATTGACAATCAAGTGCACCTTGAATATTCTTCGCCGGAGTGCGCGAACGCGCGCGATGCCGCGCTCTACAGTTTTGCCGGGGATGCGATTGTCGAGCGTGCGGTGTCAAGCATAAGAGGTTCCGCCGATTTTTTCGACGTAAGATACAAAAAATATCGGGATATTTTTATCACAAAAGACAATTGTGATTTTTTGCGCGAGTCAACGAATCCCCATGAAGAGGTGAAGTCATACGGGTCGCACGAGAGTTATCTTATACCGGCGCGCTTTTCAAAAGAGCAAAAATGGAAAGGCAAGAACCCATATCCGGAAATTTTTTCTTCGATTCTTATCCCGTTTCTTGTGTCGCGCGTTATTCTCCATGGGTCGGGCGGGCTGTGGTGGGCGCGGGAAAACGGATGGCACTATGTGTTGTCACCGCGAGCGCTACTCACCAAGAAGCGATATGGAGTTATCACTGTGAAAGATCGGCCGCTTATTCAAATTGCGGATGAGCGGGATTCATCGGGAAAGATGGAAAATTTGCCTCAATGGGTGCGCCTCCACCTGATTTACGCCGATTCGAATATGTCGCATATCTCAACGTTCCTGCGTTTTGGGACAACTTCGCTCGCGCTTCGCCTTTGCGAGGAGAAGACGTGGAGCGTACAGTTTCCTGTGTTGGAAAATCCGATTGCAGCCCTCCACGCGTTTGCGTCCGATCCGACATTACGTGAAACGGCGCGCGCAGAAGACGGAAACGAATACACCGCGCTTGACCTCCAAAAAATATGCCTTGAAAAGGCGCTTCGCCTCTCTCTTTCAAAAAAGGAAAAAGAAATTTGCCGGCTGTGGGAGCGTACCATAGCTCACCTTGAAATGGGGCCGGAATATGTATCGCGGGAACTTGATTGGGCAATTAAAAAATCCTTCCTGGAATCATCGGCAAAAAAACATTCCTACGATTTACAGGACAAGAAAGCAAGGATATTTTGCGTGCGGTATAGCGATCTTTCCGATCGGGGAATTTTCAATATGCTGAAACGCGCGGAAGGGGTCGAAACACTTTTTTCCGACGAAGAAATCCGGTCCGCGGTCCTGAATCCGCCGCCGTACACAAGGGCCCAGGCGCGCGCCCGATACATTAGGGCGGTTCTCAAACTACAAAGCGGGCATCCTTTCCTAAGTGATGTGGCGGTCGGGTGGCATTATCTTCACGAAGGCAGGGAATTCGAAATAGATATAAAAGACCCGTTTTGTGCCACGAACTGCGAGCTTGACGCTTTTTTGCGCGAGGCGGATGAGCAATCAAAAAGAACCGGGGAATAACCTCGAATTATAAAACACAAACAACAAAACCGCGACTGAACGTGTCACGGTTTTTCTTTTCTGAACAGCAACACACAAGGCGGGTGTCTTTGCTCATTTAACTCTCGGATCATGGTTGGATTCTTGTTGTGAATCACGCTGTTACTTTTGGATTATTGTAATTTTGCTGTTGTTGTATAGTGTGAGAAGAGGGGGTTCTTTCACAACCGGAGACGCGCGGTGAAGAAACGAATAATGGGAATCGAGACGGAATACGGTTCAATTTTAAGGCGGAAAAGCGGATACTATTCAAAAGTTGATTCGGCAATACATTTCATCGGCTATTTTTCCAGGAAGCGCAGAAATACACTTGCTTTTTTGAAGCCCCTCATGGAAGAAGGAATGATGGACGGATTATGGCTCGGCGCTATCGGCGGAAAAATTTACAACGACCGCGGCCGCATCGAATATTCCTCTCCGGAGTGCTTGGGCGCAAAGGAGCTCGCGCTCTATAGCGAAGTTGGTGATCGCGTCGTTGCGTCGATTGCGAAACGCGTTCGTGAGGGTTTTTTCGAAAGACCGACCGGCCCGTTTAGCGATTTATTGGTGACGAAAAACAACAGCGATTTTATCCGTCCGGTGCCCGCGGGGCATTTTGCCGAAAAAGTAAATTTTTATGGCTCCCATGAAAATTATCTTCTGAACAACGGCATGATGTTACATGATTTCTGCGGCACTCTTGCCACGTTTCTTGCGTCCCGCGTTGCTCTGCACGGCTCAGGGGGAATGTGGTGGACCCAAGAAGAGGGGTGGCGGTACGTGCTGTCTCCCCGGGCGCTTGTCACGGAAGAACTGATCGGAACCGATACGACATTCAACCGGTCGCTTATTCAGACACGAACGCCGTATGCTGATAACCGATGGGGTCGTCTGCATCTGATTTATGGCGATTCGAATATGTCGGGTTACTCGATGTATTTGAGATTCGGCACGACGCATTTGGTACTGCGGCTGATTGAGGAAACGCGCGGCCGGTCACTTTTTCCGGTACTTGACGATCCGATTGCATCTTTGCACGAATTTGCGTTTGACACTTCTTTGCGTCATAGGGCGGCTGTCGGATCCGGCAGATATTTTACCGCTCTTGAGATCCAAAAATTTTTTATTGATCGCGTCTTGCGGCTCGCGTTGTGCGCCGAAGAAAAGGAACTCATACAGTATTGGATGAGCGTTGTTCGGAGATTGGATGAGGATCAAGAAAATTTGTCCCGGGAACTTGACTGGGTCATAAAGAAATCTTTTCTGGAAAAATCAATGAGGCGGCACGGATACGGTCTGCAGCATGAAAAAGCCCGGCTCATCGATTGCCTGTACAGCGATCTTTCCGAAAAGGGAATATATCAAAGGCTTCGGAAGTCGAGCAGAGTTGATTATTTGTTTTCTTCCGCCGCACTTAATGGGGCGAGTACGCGGCCGCCGGAAACGCGGGCGAAGATTCGTTCGGCATGTATCTGCGCAATCATTGAAAAAATCAAAAACTCAGGATGTGGCGAACGGCTTTTCGATGTTGGCTGGGGGCGTATCCTGTATTCACCCGGATGCGAATCATATAGGTTAGACTTGTTCAATCCTTTTGTTTCATCGTCCGAGGGATTGGACAGGTTTCTTCGAAAAGTTAAGAAATATTAGGGAATAAAATGAGTTGCCGCGGCTTTTTCCGCGGCTTTTATTTTTTGCCACATATTAGACCAGTTGCTTAATAAGGTTTTAGCCGTTTTTTTGAAAAATCATTGGCTTAAAATAAGGGTTTTTTGTATCAAATTTCCTCTAAAAATTATTAAGCAACTGGTCTATTACCTAAGGGTATTGACAAGAAGGAGTGAATGTAGTAATAATGAAAAATAACATCTTTGAAAATGAAAGGGCTGAATCGTGTACGACTGGGAACGGATATTTTCAATTTTTTTGTATCAAATTTTTCCGGCCCTGGTGCTGTATGCGGCGCTGTTGGGATATTTTCGTTTGATTGTCCCGAAATTTATTCCCTTGATCGCTGATGCGGAGAAAAATTCCGAACAGCTCAAAGAATATGGATACACACACCTGAAGCAAATCATTTTCTCGGTTTTACTGCCCACAACACTATTATTTGCTCCGGTTTTGGAAGAGTTACTTTTTCGCGCTGTTCCGGTTCTTTTATTCGACCGGCTTTCAGAAATGGCATGGGTTGGGATTGTTGCGAGTGCCGCACTTTTTTCGTTCACGCATCGAAATGGGAATTTTATTGTTAAATCCGTTGCGAAGGCAGAAGGGGTCGATGTATCGCCCCGCCAGCGCGTTGCCGCTTTAATCAGTTCATTTGTGTTGGGAATCGTATGCGGTTGGGTCGCGATTAAGAATCAATCGCTTTGGTATGCTATAGGAACTCATTTTTTGTGGAATTTGCTGTTGCCTGTCGCCGGAGGAATCGTTTGGTTTTGCACAGCACTCCTATTCATTATCTATGAGAAAATTCGCGATTTGTTTCACGCTCTTTCTTGGAAGGAAAGGAATATGGCGCGACGAAGGACATTGGAATATCGGGATGAATATGAAGATCCCTTGGAACAGGACTGGTATGACAGAATTGAAACGATGCCGCAGGAAGAAAATGATCCTGAACGCGATGAATGGCGTGAACGGAACAGGGATCTCAAGTAAGGAACAAAAATTACCACACACCACGGATACCGCGATGCATATGTTCGCGGTTTTTATTTTTTGCCACATGAGTCCAATTATTGAGTCCAATTAGAGTCCAATTATTTGACGGCAATTGCCGTATATGATACATTTGATTTTGTGTTGTTTTGCGCAGTGTGTTATTTTTTATGAAGCAATAGACAGTGAATCATTTGATCATTTGCATGCCCACTCTTAACCAGCTCGTAAAAAGGGGAAGAAAGCTGAAACAGGCGAAGTCAAAAACGCCCGCCCTGGAGCGCGGTTTTAATGTTCTTAAAAACAGGCCGAAGCCGTATGCGTCTCCTTTTAAGCGCGGGGTGTGCATAAAGGTGACCACGGTAACACCCAAAAAACCGAATTCCGCCCTCCGAAAGGTTGCCAGAGTCCGCCTTACGAACGGCATGGAAGTAACGGCCTATATTCCTGGTGAGGGGCATAATTTGCAGGAGCATTCGGTGGTGATGATACGCGGGGGAAGGGTGAAAGACTTGCCGGGAGTGCGATATCATATAGTAAGAGGAATTTTGGACACATCGGGGGTTGAGGGAAGAAAACAGCAGAGGAGTAAATATGGCGCAAAGACACCGAAATAGTACGTGGAATGTAGAATGTAGAGCGTAGTTTTCGAACCACGTTCTACGCACCACTTGCCACGCTCTTTGTCTTGAGACGAAAACGAAAATTCAAACGAACCATAGCGCCCGACATGAAATACGGCAACCAGCTCGTTGCCAAGTTTATTAATTATGTCATGCGGAAGGGCAAGAAAACGGTTGCGGAAAAAGTTGTTTATCGGACATTTGACCTTCTCCAGCAAAAATATCAGGTTGATCCGATTGCAACATTCGATCTTGCGATCAAGAATGCGTCTCCCGCGGTTGAAGTAAAGGCGCGGAGGATAGGCGGCGCGACATATCAGGTTCCGCGGGAAGTGCGCGGAGAGCGGAAAATGCAGTTAGCGTTTACATGGATTATCAACGCCGCGCGGTCAAAAAAGGGAAAGCCGATGCGCGAAAAACTCGCGGAGGAACTCATGGCCGCCTCAAAAAACGAAGGGGTTGCAATTAAGAAGAAAATGGATATGCATCGCATGGCGGAGGCAAATAAAGCGTTTGCTCACTTTTCTTGGTAAATTTTATTGTTGCATCATATGGAAAGCGATCAGGAAAATTTCGGGCAAGAAAAAAAACCGTATGCCATTCCGGAAGAAATTTTGGCGGATATTGACGGCATCAGGGAAGACTGCGAACACATGGAAGAACGATTCAGGGACGACACCGGCTTTGGGGCAAAACTTCAGATAGGATTCGGCATGATTTTGGAAAAAAGAGGCATACGCGAACGATACAGCGAGTTTCTTTCGCGCGTCGAGCCGCTGAATCTTAAATCGTATTCTCCGGCCGAACAGGCGCGCGAGTTTGAAAAAATAAAAAAATGGTTTTTAAACACGTTTGCTGTTTCACCCCGTGATGTGACAGTGGGAGAACTTTTGCGAAATGCCTATATCGGAGAAGCGGAGATATTGGAAGAAATGGGCATTGATACCAAAAAAAATCCTCCCTTTAGCCTTACGATCGGTCTTAATGAGGAACACCCCATGGTTCAGGAGGCGAGGGAAAAGATGGAAAGCCCAGAGAAAAAAGAGGCGCGAGCGGGCGGGGAAGTCATCGAAAAGTTGATTGAATCAACCCCTTCCCTGAAACGGAAGATGATGGAATTTGAAGAGGGGATGCGGCCGAAGCAGGAAAGAATCGATTAATTTTTTTTTATCATTTATTATTCGAGAAAAATTCGTTGTAATTTAAGAGCTGGTTCGGGAAAAATATATGGCGCGGGAATATCCTCTTGAAAGAACGCGCGATATCGGAATTATCGCGCATATAGACGCCGGTAAAACTACGGTTACCGAGCGTGTTTTGTTTTATACGGGCGTTGCGCATAAAATCGGCGAGGTGCATACCGGAGATACGGTTATGGACTGGATGGAACAGGAAAGAGAACGCGGAATCACAATCACATCCGCCGCGACAAACGCCTTCTGGAAGCCGACGTATTTGCCCGACGAAAAAAAGACAAAAGAAAACGAATATCGTATTAACATTATTGATACTCCCGGGCACGTTGATTTTACGGTTGAGGTGGAACGATCCCTTCGGGTGCTTGATGGCGGTGTTGTGGTATTTGACGGCGTTGCGGGCGTCGAGCCTCAGTCGGAAACGGTATGGCGCCAGGCGGATAAATACAATGTTCCCCGCATGTGCTTTATCAATAAGCTCGACCGGATGGGAGCCTCATGGGAACACTCGATTCAATCGATCTGGGAACGCCTGACCCCGAATGCGGTCGCACTGCAAATTCCCGTCGGGCTTGAAGAAAACTTTGAGGGTGTTATCGACCTTTTGCGGATGAAGAAAGTTTTGTTTGAAGGCGAAAGAGGGGAGCGGCTTGTCGTGTCCGATATTCCGGAAAACATAAAGGCGGACGCGGAAAAATGGCGGCATGCGCTTATCGAAAAAGTTGCCGAGACCGATGACGCATTGACGGAAAAATATCTTGAAGGAAAAGAAATTTCGCTTGATGAAATTAAAACGGCGTTGAGAAAAGCGACGCTTGCCTACCGGCTTATTCCGGTATTTTGCGGATCCGCGTTGAAAAACAAAGGCGTGCAATTGGTGCTTGATGGGGTCGTCGATTTTCTTCCCTCGCCGGCGGATCTTCCCCCTGTGAAGGGGATGCATCCGAAAACGGGTGCGGAGGAAATTCGCGAAACGAGGGATGACGCGCCTTTTTCCGCGCTTGCATTTAAATTGCAGTCCGATCCGTTTGTGGGCCAGCTTACCTATTTTCGGGTATATTCGGGAACGCTTACGGCGGGAAGTTACGTGCTGAATTCGGCAACGGGCGAGCAGGAGCGGATTGGCCGTATTTTGAGAATGCACGCGAACCACCGCGAAGAGTTGAAGGAAATTCGGGCGGGAAACATCGGCGCTATTGTCGGGCTGAAGGCGACACGAACAGGAGATACGCTTTGCGATGCGGAGCATCCTATCGTCCTCGAAAAAATAGTGTTTCCAGAACCCGTGGTTTCTCTCCGCATTGAGCCGAAGACAAAAGCGGATCAGGAGAAAATGGGCCTTGCGTTGAAGCGGCTCTCGGATGAGGACCCGACATTTCGCATAAAAGGAGATATTGAGACGGGAGACACGATTATTTCCGGCATGGGAGAACTTCATCTTGAAATTATCGTTGACCGGATGAAGCGCGAATTTTCCGTTGAAGCGAATGTCGGAAGGCCGCAGGTCGCCTATAAAGAAACGGTGAAAAAGCTCGCGGAAGCGGAAGGAAAGTATATCAGGCAATCTGGCGGAAGAGGCCAATATGGCCACGTGTGGCTGAAGGTCGAACCGCAGGAGCGCGGCAAGGGTTTTGAATTCGTCGATGCGATAAAGGGCGGCATCATTCCGCAGGAATATATTCCCGCGGTTGAAAAAGGGGTGCGTGAAGCAATGGATAAGGGCGTCTTGGCGGGATACCCCATGGTTGATATGAAAGTGACGCTTTATGACGGATCGTTCCACGATGTTGATTCATCCGAGGCCGCGTTTAAAATAGCGGGTTCCATGGCTTTACAGGAGGGCTCAAAGCGTGCTACCTTAGTATTGCTTGAGCCGATCATGAGGGTCGAAGTAGTAACACCCGAAAAGTTTTTGGGGGAAGTGACCGGGGATTTGAATTCGAAGAGGGGCAGGATTGATGAGATGAGCGATCGGGGGCTTGGAATAAAAATTATCAAAGTAAAAGTGCCTCTTGCCGAGATGTTCGGGTATGCGACGGTGATACGATCTCTGACGCAAGGGAGAGCGAGCTACTCGATGGAATTTGACCACTACGAGGAAGTTCCCAACAACATAGCACAGCAAATAATTGAAGGCAAAAAGTAGCGCTCGCGTATTTTGTGGCGCCATCGGCATTTTATTTTCGCGACACAAAGCGGCTCGCATTACAACAAAATTTTTCACTCAGGTTTTGAATAAAACGTTCCATGCGTATTGCGCAATGTCTTTAAGGAAAATTTTTCCTTAAATTATTCGTAGACATTTCGGATAGATTCATGTTTGATAATTTCAAAAATTTAATACGAAGAGGCGAGAAATTCATCATGGTCGAAGGAGGCAAGCCGGTATACGTTGTCATGAGCTACGAGGATTATGAAGGAATGCTTGCCCGCCGAAGTCTTGACGAAGAAGGGAATGCACGGAAGCCGCTTGAGGGGGCCGCGCTGCACGGCGCAAAGATGGAGACGGGTTTTGCCAATGAACGGCCCCGGCATCACAGGGACGGAGATGAATTTACCGCACGGTTTGCGATGGATACGCCGAATGTACCGGAAGACATTTCAAAAATACGATTGGAGGATTTACCGCTGTGATCCTACGCATTACGAATTTTTCCGGATTACAAACACGTCGGCGTAATCATTGTTCGTAATTCGGCTTGATTCGTAATTCGAAGGAAAATCCGTCATTGACCATTTTGCCTCTTGACACTCTTTCTTTATTCGGCTAATATAGGTTTTGGCATTTATCATAGTCATTTTTATAAGTTTTTAATTATTTTAATCGCTCCGCACTGGCTTAACGGCGGGGTACATCAGAATCATGGCAGAGAAATTTGAACGCACAAAGCCGCATTTAAACGTCGGAACGATTGGTCACGTCGACCATGGCAAAACGACTCTTACGGCGGCAATAACGAAGATTTTGAGCCTGAAGGGCTATAAAGCACGGGTTGAATCGGTCGAACAGATTGATAATGCGCCCGAAGAAAAAGCGCGCGGTATTACCATTGCGCTTCATCATTCCGAATATGAAACCGATAAACGGCATTACGCGCATATCGACGCGCCGGGCCACGCCGATTATATCAAAAATATGATTACGGGAGCCGCCCAGATGGATGGCGCAGTTTTGGTCGTATCCGCGGTTGACGGGCCGATGCCCCAGACGCGCGAGCACATTCTTCTTGCTCGCCAAGTCGGCGTGCCCGCGATAGTCGTCTTTCTGAACAAAGTTGATGCGGTTGAGGACAAGGAACTCGTTGATTTGGTTGAGGCAGAGGTCCGCGAGCTTTTGAAAAAATACGAATTTCCCGGTGACGAAACTCCTATTATCCGGGGATCCGCTCTGAAAGCGCTTGAGGCGACCTCCGTTGACGATGAGTGGGCAAAACCGATTATGGCGCTTGCCGAAGCCCTTGATTCGTATATTCCCGAGCCG
>MHQO01000008.1:12860-14693 GCA_001820675.1 Candidatus Sungbacteria bacterium RIFCSPLOWO2_01_FULL_47_10 | reverse complement strand
TTTTTTGCAAGAACCCCAACCAGCCCAAGCAGAACGATAATGACCGCAACGAGCGATCCGACGACTCTTCGATGATGTTTAACCGGTACGTGCATACGCATGAAGCGTACCACAAAATCCGATTGCGCGATATTCCACTTTGCTTTAGCCGTACATGAACTATCGAGTGGTGCGGTTTCGTTGTGGAAATTTTTTGGGCGGGAACGCTATTCAGTATCCTGCTGGTACCAATCGATGTTTCTCGTAAGATACATCGTAAGCGAAAGAAGTACGAAGAGTAATATCGAACCAAAAAGAAGTGCAAGGTCTTCAAGCTGGACGATCACATAGAGATACGAATAAAGAAGAATGAGGAGGGCAGAGATGATCAGCGCTTTTTTATTTGCCCGCAAAACTTTCGCGCTGTAACTCGTAATAAGTCCTGTGGTCGCAAGCGTTGAAATAACGTACGCGGGAAAAAACCCGAATCGCTCCGAGAATGAAAGCAGGAGGAGATAGAAGATTGCCAGCGCAAACCCGACGAGAAAATACTGGAATGGGTGGATTCTTATTCTGCCCAGTACCTCAAAGAGGAAGAACGCCAGAAAGGTAATGGCGATAAACATGATCGCATACTTTACCGTTCGGTCTATTTTTGTATAAAAATCGACGCTTTGGATCAGCGAAACTCCGAACCGTGAGTCGAGAATATTCTGACGGTCGACTTCGCCATCCGCCCACTGCTGGGGATATGATCTCCCGAATGATGAGACCGACCAATCTGCGGAGAATCCGTCATCAAAGGTGCGTTCGTTCGGCAAATATGCCCCGATAAAACTCGGGGAATCCCAGTTTGATGTGATACTCACCGCTGTTTCACTTCCGAGCGGGAGGAACTCGAGCTTCTCGCTTCCCTTGAGATCGAACGAATAGGAGAAATCAAAAGTTTTTTTCGAAGGATCGATTGGAACGAATGCATGAACGCCGCTTTCTCCGACAATGGTATTTTTTGCGCCCGGCTCAAACGAAATAGTCGATCCGTTCCATTGCAAATGTATCTCATCGACAATTCCGCGCGTGTCGGAAATTGCAATGGCGACATATGCCTTGTCCCATTGGATATTGTTCGCCTTGACGCTTGCATATTGAAGATCGGGCATTGCAAATGTTCCCTGCCCGTCGATTTTCGCTGTATAAACGATCGCATCGAAAATACCGCGCGAACGGACTTCGGGATTGATCGCTGTGGTGTTGGCAAGTTTTTTGGGCAGTATGTTGAGAATTCCCGATGTCTCATGCATAAAGCCCTGCGGATCCGTCGTCCGTGAATAGTACGGCACGGAAAGAATTGGGCCCGCGATGATCTGGCTCGACCCCCACTTACTCGTGATTTCCTGCTTCGCTTCATCATGCCGGCCGGTTCGTTCCGCAAGCAACACCCACACAAAAAGACTCGGCACGAGGCAGATAAAAATTAAAACGCCCACCGTGACAAGCTTCATCGTGGTGGAGTTTAAGAATTTGAACGAAGCGTTATCGAAGGTGTTCATAGCGCGTAATGTGTAACGCCGGATATGGAGAAGGGGTTACTTTCTGAAATCCAAATTTTAGCGCCACGCCAACGAAAAAATCCATTTACTTTAATACGTATCTACAAATGATCATCCAAGATAAAATATCCTTTCCATCCGTCAATGACTTTTCCATAACCTCCCTGCCTAAAAAGTTTGAGGATCTTACCGAATATCTCTTTTTGGGAGTCAACGTTATCGGTTGTCATGATTTTTTTCAGTTTTTCAATGAATTGCTCCGGTGGCAATGGCAGAAGTTTTAACGGATACTCTTTAAGCTCCC
>MHQO01000008.1:11470-12852 GCA_001820675.1 Candidatus Sungbacteria bacterium RIFCSPLOWO2_01_FULL_47_10 | reverse complement strand
CAATGCCGAAAAGGATATCCAAAAGATAAAACATCGATTCTGCACCATCAAGATATGCCGCCGTTGAATTTCCGTCACGAGCGTTCTTCAGCATCCGATAATAAAGATTCATATACCCATCTAATTTTTTTGACACGAATTCTTTTATCCTGCCCGGCGGAATCATCCCTTTTTCATCGATTATTTTTTGAATTTCTCCGGTCGGATCTATTTCTGCCGTAAGATGAGCGAAATTATATCTATCCCACGCTTCCCCGGTATCCCATGCCGCATGATTCTTAAAGTCAGTGAAGGAGTATACTCCGACATCAATTACTTCGGTTTTATTAAATTTTTCGTATTTTTCCAAGCATTCCGTTTTTTTCTCATCCAACACGATTATCGCGATGTCGTAATCGGAGTGTTCGGTTACAAATCCCCTTCCGCGGCCTGCGAGCAAAATAAAACCGATGACACCGTGGTCCGATTTTGCTTCCTTCAATAGATTTTGATAGATTTCATCTCTATTCATTTTTTGCATATTCAAAAAAAACCGCCTATTGACTTTCCTCACTTAACTTAACACTCCTGCTTTCCGTAAACAATTTTTCAAGAGCAGTGTATTGTTCCGTATTCTTCTGAACGATCTCCGAATGATCCGTTTTAGGTGCGATAATCCTTTGGGTGGCGCGGGAGAGATCTTTCGTTTTCATAGGAGACCAGAGAAGCTCAACAGGGTTCAGCTCCGGCGCGTAGGCAGGATACCGCTCCACCCGAAGCCAGCGTTTCTGCGACTGAATATACCCTCTGACCGTTTTTGAACGATGAGCCAGCAGGCCATCCCAGACAAGCAACAGCTTTCTTCCTTTCATTTCGACTTTGACGTCTTTTAACAAATCAATGAAATCGTGCGAGTCCATGGACCCATGCTGGATCCTGAATACCACGCGTGGTAGACTGCCCTTTGGGGTGAACATAATCAATCCGGCCATCGTCAGGCTTTTCCAGGAGCCGGAAGACTCGATAACGGGAGTATTGCCTTTGAGCGCCCGGGTTCTCCGCACCACCGGTTTCTCAGAAATACCCGATTCATCCTCAAACGCCAGATAAAACCCATGTTTGAGAGCCCATTTTTTTTAAGCCGGGCAATGTTTTTGCTTTCCACTCTTGAATGTTTTTTTCATCCCGTTCCCGAGCTTGTACCTGTGGCTTCTTTGGAGTAAATCCCAGAGATCGCACGATGTGCCAGATCCAGACTTCGCTGCACTGAAAACCAGTTTCCTTTCTGAGAACGGCGGAGAGCCTTGGTATTGTCCAGAGGTTCGTCTGATACCCGTGCTTTAACGGCCCTTCAAGGATTGTTTGTTTGAAGAGCAACCGCTTTTTGTCCGTAAGTTTTGAAG
>MHQO01000008.1:1166-11447 GCA_001820675.1 Candidatus Sungbacteria bacterium RIFCSPLOWO2_01_FULL_47_10 | reverse complement strand
TTGATTGCAGTCCCTTGACACCCCTGTTTTTCCAGGCGGTATGCCAATAATGGACGGCGGCAGGGGTTACGTTGAGCCTTCGTGCCACTTCTGCTTGTGTTATGCCCTTCTGAAAGAGTTTTCCGGCTTTCAATCTGGCCTTCTCCCTTTCTTTACGGGATAATGTGGATATGTGTTTGTGTTTCATATACCCTCATTATCCCACAAAGAGAATTTTAAGTTAAGTGTTAATAGTCAGTAGGGCCTCGGTAAGAAAATTATTTACTATTGTCTGGACTTTGAGCTTTCTTTTCCTCCCGCTCCTTTATTCCGTGATACACCGCTTCCAAATGTTGAGCGGATCCAGGAGTAGCATCAACATGTCCACATTCCGGACAAGGTCGGTCCACATATTCTGAATGATATTCCTTTTTGGAACATGATTCAGATAGTATTTCTGAAATAGATTTTGGCTTTTCCTGTGATGACATATAGTTTTATATTAATAATAAATTTCTACCATGACTGAACTTCCAAAAAATCGCACTGATGGCTTCGACTGAGCTCAGCCGAATGTCCCCGCCGAAGTGCTGCGGGACTTGGTAGCTTACGCTAAAGCTTCAGCATACCTTTTGTGTCCCGAACGGCAAGCTTTCAGCAAAGCTACATTCAATAAGTGTTTGTAAGCAAAAACTCTACCGAGGAGTATCGTGGGTAGTATCGACGCTCCTCGAGCGCGATACCCTAACACGACTTGACTGGGGGACAGGGATTCGAACCCCGATACCATCCTTCAAAGGGATGTGTCCTACCATTAGACGATCCCCCAACAGGTTTTGCAACATTCCAACATTCTGCAGAATGTTGGAATGTTATTTTCTCAATAAACATCGGCTTCTTTGTTTTTAGGGCGTGTACGTGACATCCTTTCGCTCAACAACAATATCCCATTTTTTCTTTTTTGCATAGGAATATAATTTGATATTGGGGTTGAATGCGATCGGGCGGTCGACGAGTTTCAAAAACGAAATGTCCGAATCCGTATCCCCCACCCCGATAGAATCTTTCAAGGTCAGGCGTTCTTTTGCGATTGCGCGCTTCAAAATCTGCCCTTTGTGGTCAATCATGCCTTCATAAAGGATCTTTCCCGTAAAACGCTCGCTCTTGTCAACCTCGAAGAGGCGGCCGTACACTTTGTCGAAACCCATGTTCCTCGCAAAAGGATCGACAATGTCGAAAGGGGAGCCCGATATCGCAAGAAGGTAATATCCTTTTTTCTGCAAATCCCGCACGAGATCGCGCGTGAATTTATAGACGCGATTTTGATGAAAATCCATCACGTGGTGTGCCATATCCCACACTACATGCTGTTGGACGCCCTTGATATAGCGTTCATACGCGCCGATAACACCCGCGAGGTACTGTTCATACGACCCCCTGCGATCAAGCCAGTTGATATAGGCATGGGCATAATATTCTTTTGCGCGCGACGGAAAAACACCCGCGCTGATCAGGTTTTCAAGAAGTTCGCGCAGTAAACTCGACCTGAATATCGTGCCGTCAATATCAAAGACGGCAACTTTTTTTTGAATATATTTCTGCTTCATTTAAAAACAAGGAGTGAGTGTACCGTATGCACCGACTACCACACTGTGTTTATCGAACTGCGCCAGAGGATTGATCGCGGGTCAATTCAACAACCGCTATTTCCAGTGGAAGCGACGGTATGGGCGATTTTCGGATTGTATTTCCCGCTTCCAGAAAGATACGAATCGCGTCCTGCAAGCGCCCGGGAGAAAACAACGGAAGGAGCGATTTCAAATAGTCGATGTCGTCCGACGTCGCCTCCTCGAGAAGCACTCTCTCAAGGCCGGGATCCGATTTCAAAAGAAAGGCGTTTCGCGACATGCCGAGAGCCGATCGCGCGATGGACCTGATGTCCTGTCCCCCGTGAATCATTTCTTCAAGAACCGCAAGGGAGGAGGCGCACTCCCCTTTTGCAATCGCGGAAAAAAAAGCGCGAAGGGATTCTTTCTTCGGAAGCCCGAGAATTTCCTCGACCATCTTTGACGTAACATTTTTTGACTCAACCGCAAATATCCTGCCAAGAATGCTTTCCCCGTCCCGAAGCGAACCGTCCGCGGCAAGCGAGATCGACTCAAGCGCAGCATCCTCGCAGACGGCCCCTTCCAATTCGCAGATTTTTCCAAGACGCATTTTGATATCTTTTATGCCGGGGCGCGAAAAATCAAACTGCTGGGTTCGGGATACGATTGTCTGCGGAAGTTTTTCGAGTTCCGTAGTCGCAAGTATGAATATCGCGTGTTCCGGCGGCTCCTCAAGGGTTTTTAAAAGCGCGTTGAATGCCTCTTTGGTAAGCTGGTGGGACTCGTCGATAATATATGTTTTATATTTTCCCGTCGGGGGCATGAACCGAACCGATTCGCGAAGCTCGCGCACCTCGTTGATGCCCCGGTTCGATGCCGCATCGATCTCAATCAGATTGAGGGATGAATTTGACGCAAATGCCGTACACGACCCGCACGAACCGCAGGGAATAGAAAGCGCCGCATCGCTGTCGCCGGAACCATTCGGCGCATGTGCGCAATTTACGGCTTTAGCAAGAATTCGCGCAATGCTTGTTTTTCCCACGCCGCGCGGCCCCGAAAATACATAGGCATGCGCAACCTTGCCCCTCCTCAAGGCATTCATAAGAACACGGACAACATGCCGTTGTCCGACCACCTCGTTGAATTCTTTCGGACGATATTTACGATATAATACGGGGTTGTGCTCGTTCATGCTATCCGCATGGTATCATGATTTTAAAAAATAAAAAAGGGCGCCAAGCGGCGCTCAAACTTGAAGTTGCGGGATTTACGACTGCGGCGAAAGAGGCGGCGCGCCGGAGCCTTTTGCCTCGGTGGAGATCGATTTTTGCGCACCCTTGAATACAAACACCCTATACCCGGTGAAATTCCAGGCAAGCGAAATGGGAATTCCGATTGCTACCGCAACATTCGCCCATGCTTTTACGGAAAATCCCCACTGCGGGCCGAGTATATTCACTACGGTATGGAAAACAAACACGTTGATAAGAGCGCCCGAGATGCTCACCGCAAAAAATTGGATATATTCGCGTCCGGTTTTTGCGCCTCCTCCTTCATTGAACGTCCAATATTTATTCCAAAAAAAACTGTTCGTGACGACCAAGAAAAACGCGATTGCGGAAAAAATATCCGCGACATACCCTGAATACACCCCTGTCGAGAGAAAGAGGAAATTAACAATCCCGAGAGTCATTACCGTGTTGGTAACGCCAATCAAGCCGTAACGCGCAAGCTGAATGAAAATACGAATGCGCTTGCCGATTGCGAATAACACCACATATCCCCCCGCAGTCGCCGCGGGCATTGCAAAGGCAAAAATATATCGCATATGTTCAAGTCCGGATTTTTCAAATACGCCGACGACGCGATCAAACGGTAGAAAGAAAAGAAAAATAAGTTCGCCGAGTACCAGCGAATTTATAATATCTTTTTTGGGGGGTAGTTGGGTCATGGCGCGATTATACCGTTACCGTTATCTTCGCAACGCAATTTTTTCATTCCGCTCTCCTTCAAGAATGGCCGCAAACGAACGCACGACGATTTATGAATGCCGCTCCAGAATTTCCCGTTCGACTTCGTCGCGCTGGCGGCCGTAGGTTTGGCGGGAAAATTCCTTGATGCGTTCCACCTGATCGCGGTATGGCGCTTGCGGCGGATGCGTTTTCATGCTGAAGGACTCCGATGTCTGGCCGCGTATCAGCAGTTTAACATAGCAGTTGTAATTATCAATATTCAAAAGATCGTGCGCCGAAAAAATAGGCGCGAATTGCTTTTCCATGAACTCCGCGTCATCCGATCCGATGCGAAATGCCGCCATTGATCCCGCGTTGCCGAATACCGCTTTTTTGATATTTTCTTCCAGCTGGCCGATAAACTGGTGCGAAATCGTAAGGTTGAGACGGTATTTTCTCGCCTCGGATAGAATCGTCGCAATTGAAGGAGTGGTAACGTTCTGGAACTCGTCAAGATACAGATAAAAATCCGAGCGGGATTCCTCCGGAATATCGGTTCTCGACAATGAGGCGATGAGAAGTTTCCCGACGATAATCAACCCGAGAAGCGAAGAATTGATTTCGCCGAGCCTGCCTTTCGAAAGATTTATGAGAAGAATCTTTTTTTGATCCATAACCTCGCGAAAATTGAACGCGGAGCGCTCCTGGGCGATAATCGGGCGCATGATTTCATTTGCAAGAAACGTGTCGAATTTTGACGTGATATACGGGACGATATTCGCAAGCGACGATTCTCCGCCCGCTTTTTCGGCAATTTTTTCCCAGAACGATCGTACGACAATATTTTTGGTGCGGGAAAGTTTCAGCTCGCGGAAAGCCCGATCGGAAAGCACGCGGGATATTTCAAGAAGCGTTGACCCGGATGCCGGATCGTCCATGACCAAAAGGGTGGAGTTGCGGAAATATTGCTCGAACATCGGGCCCATCGATTCGGGGATTGCGCCGTAAAGCTTCATAAAGATACTGAAGAGTTCGTTTACTACCATGGTTTTCTGCTCGGGATATCGGGTGTCGTATTCAAGCATGTTGAGGCCGAGAGGGCGGGCCGTATCCGCGGGATTGAAATAAATGACATCCCGGGATCGTTCTTCGGGAATATATCCTAAAATTTCTTCTACGGTATCGCCATGGGGATCGATAAAACAGACCCCTTCCCCCGATTCGATATCCTGACGGATCATGTTTTTCAGAAGTACCGATTTTCCCGTGCCGGTCTGGCCGATAATATACATATGCCTCCTCCGGTCGTCCTTCATGATGCGAATGTCCGAGGCGATTCCGCGAAAATCGTTCACGCCCAAAAGCAGGCCTTCGGTTGGAAGGTTTGCGGGCGAGGGAGCTTCGCGCGCTTTTAGGAATTCGATCTTCGGCGTCTCGAGCGCCGTATTCGGAAAATGGAATATTCCCGCAAGCTCCTCGCCGGAAAGGACTACGCGCTCCGGTTCGCTAAAAACCCTGAAAGAAAAACGGTATATGGCATCCTTCAATCCTGATTTTTCCGGTCGATACACCGCACATTCGTTCGATGCGGGATCCGAAAACTGCGTGAAGGCGGATTCAAGTCCGGAAAGAATTTCTCCCGCACGCGCTTCATTCGGCGCCGATGCAACGAGCCGGATATTTGCGTCGAAAAGTGTGCGTCCGGATTTCTGCTCAACCTTGCGGAGCAGTTCTTCTTCGGCGGGGGTCAGCCGCTTTGTTTTCCGCTTCTCAATTTCTTCTTCGGATGGCGGAAAAAGCGACTCCTTAAAAATGCTTCCCATGCGCATAACTCCCGCGCGAGGCCCCCTTCGAATACTCGCATCCCCGAGCTGAACTTCCTTTGCAAAATATTGAATCGATCGCCGTATCCTCCCGGACGCGGGTCGCGCAATAATCTGCAAGGACGCCCCCTCGCCCTCCCGCTGAAGTTTAGAAAAGCCATTGGTAATGGCGCGCAACGGATCGCCGGGAATATCGCGATACACTTTGACCGGAAAAGCAAACGGGCGCCTCTGCGTTATTTCGGACACAACCGACTTTCCCGCCGGATTAAAAATATTATAGTCCTTCACGTGCGAAACGGATGCATGGGGATAATTGGCATGAATAATTTTTTCGAATGAATCCTGAAATCGCTTCGGAACCGCCGTGTAAAACGAGATTTCCTCCCCGATGTGCGGCGTGGTAATTTCAAGCGCAAACACCGGCTTGCCGTAGGAAAACGTATTCCACCAGGTGTCATGAACTAACGCAAGACTCGCATATACATTTTCCATCACTGAAATTCGTTCATGGATTTTCTCGCGCGTCATTTCCTCGCGGCTCGCTTCCTTCGGAAGACGAACTAAGAAAAGACGCATATTCAAAGAGCGCCAAATTTCATCGCGTCTGGTTATCTTTTTAAGCATCCACAGGAATATCGCAAAAAGGACGCCGATAACGATGAAAAATACAGGAAGAAAAGGCACTGGTGGATTAAAATAAATTACCGAATTATCGCGGCGATGTTATTCATAGTTCTTTCAGTTTACTACTTTGCACGAGTTTCTGATAATATTCGTCCACGAGCCGATCATGAAGCTCATCAAGAAGCCATGGGGTAGTCCGCTCGGCCTGATTCACGGCCTCTACGATTCCCTCTTCGAATGATACCGCGATAAGTTTATCAAGCTCGGCTTCCCGGATTCGTTTTTTTTGTTCATCATTTTTTTTTGCCGCGTCGTCGCTCGCGGGTACTGGGACGGGAGAAGGCGGGAGATATGATGGCGGTTTCTTTGCCTCGACATACTCCTTCATTACTTCGCGAAATGCTTCTTTTGGCACCTTTTCGACGCCACGCTCAATAAGCGCGCGCTTTTTTTCTTCAAGAAGGCGTTCGAGTTCCTTTATTTCCTCTTCGTGCGTTTTTTCTCTTTTTTGTCCTGGTTCCGGCATAGTATATATATGTATATGGAAATGGGTATGAATACGGATCGGCAAGACGAAAATCATCAGCCACGTCCGCATTTAGTATACTATAAAGTTAAAATCATGTATATCGCCACAAACAACCGGTAAAGAGAAACACGCGCCCCGAATGGGCGCGTTCCGGCGCATGAACATTTACCAATGTTATCCGCGACGTTGTTTTTTAAGCGATATTCGTGCCGAAGGCAAAAGTTTCGGGGTACCGGTTCTCTTAAGTTCCGCGACAAACTGATCAAGTTCGGCTGTTGCAACCGCGATCACCGCATCCGCGGCCCCGTAATAAACGAAGAGCCTCCCTTTGATCACCGCGGCCCCGCAGGTATAAATAACGCCCCATTTCCAACCCTCATTTTCATACCACTCCTGCGGTTCAAGAATTGGCTCGTTCGAGCGATATATTATTTTTGAAGGATCGTTGACATCAAGAATCATTGCGCCAAGTTTGTATTTGCCGGGATCATTCACATCCATCGCATGATACAGCACGAGCCAACCTTCTCTGGTGCGGATGGGAGGAGCTCCGACTCCCCGCATCCAATTATCCCAGCACGTCTGCCTTCCTTTCCCGCTATATGCGCTTTGAATATGGGTTGATCCGTCAAAATCAAGCGAATCGAAATATGAAACGGAAACTTCGGGACAAATGCTGTGGAGTATGGCAAATTTTCCGTCGATTTTTTCCGGAAACAAGACCCAATTTTTATGAATCTGACCCGGAGGTGAAATGAGGACGGGTTTTTTCCAATTCCATCGATGCGCTAAAAAATCATCAACAAGGATGGATGTGAGCGCAACGCGGGGGGGGCTCCATCCGTCAAACGCGACATACAGCATGTATATCTGATCATCAATTCGCGTAAGTCGTGGATCTTCACATCCGCCCGATGTTCCGCCCCCCGATGAATACACAACATAGGGCTTCTGGCCGCCGGACGAAACCGGCTGATCTGCCTCTTTTCGAACGCCTTCAAACGGTTCCCGCGGAACGTATGCGGGCTCGTCAAGCTGTTCATCAATGTGCACTCCGTCCGTTGAAGACGCGTAACCGAAAACAGAGACATCGCTGTCTCCAATTGCGCGATATAGAAGGTGAGTCTTCCCGCCGAGATAGAGTGCGGCAGGATTGAATGTCGCCCGAGATTCCCATTCGCGCGATGGATTGGGCTGGAGAATCGGATTTCCGACAAATTTTCTCAATAGCGGTCCGTGAACGGCTTCCGTTTTCTTCTTAAATAATTGCCGGAGCGATGAAAGTGATTTCGAAACTACTTTCGGCTTTTTTTTGATCCGTACACTTCTTTGGGCCCTTGGAATAACGCGCTTCCTTGGTGCAGGATGCCTCTTCATAATTGAAGTGCTCGCGTTGAATTCCTCTGCAACAATTGCCCGAAGAATTCTTTTGAGCGCCCTTGTTAATCGACACTGAATTTATATGTAGTTAGCAAACAGGACAAATTAGCAAACAGGGCAAAATTAAAAACCGGCCTTATTTTATCATGAAATGAATCCGGTTACAATAAAAGATATCCACAGAAAATTGCTAATTTCGCGGTAAAAACGTGTATTTTCCCTTGTGGTTCCGGCATGGTATTATAGGAGGGAAATGAAACGAAACAGCATACAACACCATCCCCCTCGCACCCGCAAGAGGTTTTCCGCACCACATGACCCCATCCAACCGCACACCCTAAAAATACGATCGCTTGAAAAAAAAATTTCAGAGCAGGGCGCCATTCTTTCCTCTATCCGGGAGGGAATCATTGTTGTTGATAAAAAAGGCATGGTCACTCTCGCGAATCAGACCGCAGGCGTGCTTCTTCGCACGGCCCCCGATGAACTTTTAAAAAAATCATTCAGCGAGGCAATGCACCTCTACTCGAAAACAAACACGGGCGAAGAATATATACACCACGATCTTATCGGGCGAGTTGTCGAAAAAACGGATAGTATCACCATTCGATTTCAGGATAATTTTTATGCTCGTCCAAAATACGGAAACGATTTTCCGGTTGCGATAACCCTTTCCCCGCTTCTCGAAAATCAGGAAGCGTCAGGCGCGCTTGTAGTATTTCGCGACATTTCGGAAGAGAAAGAAATCGACCGAATCAAAAGCGAATTCGTATCGCTTGCCGCACACCAACTACGAACCCCGATTGCTGGCATAAACTGGTATACGGAACTGCTTCTTTCCGGCGGAGCGGGCGCGCCCTCTGGCGAGCAGAAAAAATATCTTCAACAAATTTATTCCGCATCGCGCCGCATGACCGATATCATTCGTTTTCTTTTGAATATTTCCCGGCTCGAACTCGGATCAATCATGGTCAAGCCGGAGCCGACCATAATCCGCCAAGCAATCAGAAGTATTCTCGCGGAACTTGACGTCCAGATAAAATCAAAAGACCTTTCATGCGATGAATCGTACGAACAAGAGGATGCCGCCATTGAAACTGATATGAAGCTTTTTCAAATTGTTATGCAGAACATTCTTTCGAATGCGGTCAAATATACTCCTCAGAAAGGAACGATTGCCATTCGCGCCTCGCTCCGCAGGCACGAAAATCCCGGCCCGTTCGGAAATAAGGAGGACTATCTGCAAATTTCGGTTAGCGATTCCGGATACGGCATCCCGCAGGAAGATCAGCAGAAGATTTTTACAAAACTGTTTCGCGCGCGAAACGTCGAACGCCTTCCCGGGGTCGACGGAACCGGCCTGGGCCTATATCTCACAAAATCGATTGTTGACGCACTCGAGGGCAAGATCTGGTTTTCTTCGCAGGAAGGCAAAGGAACAACGTTCACCATAGCGCTCCCGCTTGCAATAAAAAACGCCGGAAAAGGCACAAAACAATTAGAGTAAAAACTTTTAAACAGATCGTCGCGGATTGTATATAGATGTTCGCGGATCGCAGATTTTTTCATTACGTATCTGTGATCTGTGCGTATCTGTTTCGGATCCGTGCCTATCTGTGGATTCACTATGTTCAACAATCTTTTCAATAAACTCAAAAAAAATATCCTCGTGGTGGAGGACGATGAAACCCTTCGCGGAGCAATCTCGGACAAGCTTCGAAGCGAAGGATATGCGGTTCTTGAGGCCGCCGACGGTTCGGAAGCGCTGAGGATTGCGTTTGAAAACCATCCGAATGTCATTCTGCTCGATCTCATGCTCCCCATCATGGATGGCGCCGAAGTCCTGAGTGAATTGAGAAAAGATGCATGGGGCGCGAAAATTCCCGTCATTATCGTATCGAATCTTCCCGATGACCGGGAACTCGGAAAAAAATATAATGTTTATTGGTACGTCGTCAAAAGCGATTGGAAACTCGCCGATATCGCTTTGAAAGTCAAAAGCGCTCTCAAAGAATAACCACCATGCTCTTCGGGCAAATTTCTCTTCTGTCACCGCGCGGTGTCGGTGATTGGGTGTCGGCGCATTATCGGTCTACTTCATCTCTTTTTCGATATCTTCAATTTCTTTTTCCACATGTTCTTCTGTTTCTTCAATTCCCTTTTTAAGTTTCCGCATGAATTCCCGCTCTTGATCGGACAAGGTATGTTCCTGTCGTTCTTTTTCGACAAAACTTAGATATTCCTTGAGGTGTTCGCGGAGTGACCAAATTTCCTTATGGAGAGTCGTTTCCGCCTCGCGCGTTTCCTTCGTAACTCTCGCACGGACGAGAACAAAACGATGCCAACTGTACCACACCATAAAACCAAGGAGTACGAGAAGG
>MHQO01000008.1:0-1145 GCA_001820675.1 Candidatus Sungbacteria bacterium RIFCSPLOWO2_01_FULL_47_10 | reverse complement strand
TGCAGTACGCCGATTGCCATCGTACCGAACCGCACAAGCGTCGGAGCCCTGACCACGAACGTCAATTTTTCCGTCGGATAACTTTTTGCCCCCCGATCGTCGTGAACCTCCGCCCACAGGGAATACACGCCCGATTGCATACCCGTGCTTCCGATAAATGAAAAACGTGATTCGGCCCCCCCGTCCTGAAGGCGATCGGCGGCGACAAAGACAAAATTTCCCTTGTCGTCGCTCCGAACCGCCTGCTGTACCGGTTCTTCCTTGTCCTTTTGCAGCCAAAAGATTGTTGTCGCATTCGGATATGTGCTTCCCTTGACAACCAATACATCGCTCGAAGAAAGTTCGCGGGGATATTCGGCGATAACGGGCGGATCGAGCGGAGTGATTTCAAAGCCAACCGCGCGCGTATCCTTCAGGCCCGCCATGTCGACTGCCGCAACCGTAAGCGTGTGCGTGCCGAGATCAAGAAAAGCCGGAGCATACGTGTGAGACCCGTCATCGCGCCATGTCTTCAACTCTCCCGAATCGATGCGCATTTCATAGAAATCAATTCCGGATGTTTTATCAACCGCGCGGATATTGAATTTTGCCCGCGGATCGGCCGAATCCGAACGGGGAATTTCGTTCAACTCAAGGATGTCGGGCCGCGCGGAATCAACCTGAACACGATAATGGGCAATTCCGCCCCAATCGACGGCGTTTCGCGCCTGCACGTGCAAATACCATATTCCGTCTTTGATGTCGGGAACCTCGACCTCGGAGAGCGGCATGTGAACATTGGCGGGAACGGTAAATTCGTCATGGTCAAAAAGCGTGCGAATATTTATTATGCCGGACGGAAACTGCCATAAAAACAAAGCTGTCGTTGCCGGATACCATCGTTCCTGATCCGGGTGAGTCGGAGACCGAACCTCAAGGCGCGGAGGCGCTCCCGGAAGGGAAAGATAACGTTCAATCTCCGGAATAGTGGTTTTTGGCTTCAGCGTATACGTGCCTTGCCGCATTTCGGTTAAGATATTGGTGCCCTTTCCGTCTGCCGCAAGAATTGCGCCGGATCCAAAAACGACCGCGGCGTATGCATCGCGAACTGCCTTAAACGTTACCGTCAAAACGGTTCCTTCAGAACCACTAAACGGTGATGTCCT
>MHQO01000007.1:8750-20428 GCA_001820675.1 Candidatus Sungbacteria bacterium RIFCSPLOWO2_01_FULL_47_10 | reverse complement strand
CGTTATGTCCGATAAGCAGGCGAGAGTCGTTTGTAAGGATAGTAATACGGGCGGCATCATCCGGTCCGAGCGCGTCCCGTACCTCAAACTCCGCCTCTATGCCGACAATATCCAATATTTGTTTAATTTTTTGTCTAACAGAATCCAACTCATTTGCCCACAACCCACACCCCACAACCCGCAACACTCGCTGTCGGTTGTTGGCGGTTGGTTATTGGTTCCTGTGCACAATCATCTGCTGCAATATAACAAATGCGTTGGAAATTGTAAAGTAGAGGGCAAGTGCGGAAGGAAGCGAAAAAGAAATAACCGTCATGATAATCGGAAGCATATATTTCATGTTCGTCTGCATTGCTTTGCCAAATTCATGAGAAAAGCTCAATTCGCCCTTTTCCGGACCGGCCAACGTCGGCTGTGGCATGGTGCGCGCCTGTATGAATTGACTGACTCCGACAAGAATCGAGAGCGCAATACTCCTCTGCGACATGTCGATTAGGCCAAGAAATGTCGTATTGATTGACTCCGGGGCAGACACGAATGAATAGAGGTATGCAAACGACGAAGCATCAAGCCCGTATCGAAATACCTGAAAAAGCGCAATAAATATGGGAAGCTGTACGATCAAAAGAAGACATCCGGAAAACGGGTTTGTCTTGTGATCACGATACAACTCCATAATCTTTCGGGATTGTTCTTCTTTTTTATCCTTATACTTCTCCTGAATTTCCTTTATTTTCGGCTGAATAATCGCCATTTTTCGCTGGGAAACCAATGAAAAATGCGCAAGTGGAAACAGTATTAGGCGTATAAGAACCGTGAAAAGAATTATCGCAAGCCCCATGTCATCCACCGGAAGAACGACATACATAAAAATAAGCCCATTTAAAAGAGGGCGATACATTAATTCGTTGAAAAGTGGAGATAGAAAACTCAACAAAAAACAGATTGAATCAGAAACAAAAAATTACGAATCGGGAATCAAAAAACCTTCATTCTTAATTCTTCATTTTTAATTCATTTCAAAGGATCATATCCTCCGTGGTGAAACGGGTTGCAGCGAATAATTCTTCTTAGCGATACCACGGCACCTTTAAAAAGTCCATATTGACTCACCGCTTCTTTCGTATACTCTGAACAAGAAGGATAAAATCTGCATCGCGAGAAACCCGAAACATTCCGAAACGCTCCATGATCCGGCGAAAAAGTTTTTTGATATAGTTTGATAAGAGTTGTGACGATTTGAGTAGCCATAGTTTGGGTTGTGTGTTGTGGTGCGTTCGATGAATTCATGTGAGACTGTCTTTCAGTATTCCTGCCTTTCGGAATGATTCTTCCAGGGCGTCATAAAATTCTTTTTTTGAAAATTCACCCGCCTCTTTTTTGAATACCACAAAGACAAAAACGTCGACGCGCATGTCCATGCGTCTTTTTCGCACCCATTCTGCCGCGCGCCTGCGAATTTTGTTCCGTTCAACCGCTTTTTTTGAAACTTTGCTCGATACTACGAATGCAAATCGAGGATTGGGGCCGCTTTCTTCCTTTACAAAAATTGTCCCGATGCGCGTGTGCGTCCGTCTTGCGTGAAATATTTTCTTCCTTCGAATTTCAGAAGCACTCAGACGATTTGTGCGGGGAAGCGCCATAATGAACGAGCTGGCATTACATTTAGCATTTAGACAGTCAATCGCACCCTCCCCTTTCTCCTTCTTCGTTTTAAAACCCTTTGTCCTGTGGGTGTGCTCATTCTCTTCAAAAAACCGTGTTTCTTCTTTCTTTTTTTCTTTTTTGGCTGGTATGTAATAGACATACACGTAGTATACTAACACATTGGGGAGATTGCAATGCGAAGAGTGCCCAACAAAAACACAAACCATGTATCATTGTTTGCAATCAGTGTTATCCACACCCTTCTCACACCTTATTCATATTTCCTATTTTTGCTCCCTTTCATATTCAACCGTATAATCAACAAGGCGAACACTCGCGTAGAATAATTGTTTCGATCACTCATACCGTCGAATGCACATTTCTCAAAAACCATGTGAAACTCGTTCCTGTATGAGTGGAATGGACGATTTATGGAATTCGGTGAACTTTGGAAAACGGCGTTAGCCGATATAGAGATCAACATTAGCCGGGCATCTTTTTTAACATGGTTTAAAGATACTTCGGTTGTCGGAATCGACGAGGGAAGAGCGACGGTTTCCGTTCCCAACGGGTTCGTAAAAGAGTGGCTACAGAATAAATACAACAAATTCATCCTGCGCGCGATTCGAAATATCAATTCCGAAGTCAAAGAGGTTTCCTATATCATAGGAAAGCCGCAGACAAACCAAAAAGATCTTATGAAAAAGGCGCTCGTGCCGCTTCCAAAGACTGTGGCGGCAAAAAACGAAGCGTCGCTTTCTTCCGAATTCGAACTTAAGGATCTAAATATTGACCCGGAAACAAGTCTTAATCCGAAATATACATTCGATTCGTTTATTGTCGGAACATTCAACGAACTTGCTCATGCCGCTTCAAAATCAATCGTAACGAAGCCGGGAATTTATAACCCCCTTTTTATTTATGGGGGGGTTGGTCTTGGAAAAACTCACCTTGTTCAGGCGGTAGGAAACGAAATAATAAAACAAAATCCAAAAACAAAAGTAAAATATATGTCGTCGGAAAAATTCATGGGGGAAATTGTTGAGGCGTTAAGAAATCAGGATATTGGCCAATTAAAGGAAAAATATCGGGCATATGATTTTCTCATAATGGACGATATCCAATTTATCGCAAAGACGGAAAAAATGCAGGAGGAATTTTTTCATACATTTAACGCGCTGTATGAAAAAAACAAACAGATTGTCATATCGTCCGACCGCCCTCCGGCCGCGATAGCAACACTTGAAGACCGATTGAAGTCGCGTTTTGAAGGGGGAATGATCGCGGATATCGGAGAACCGGACTACGAGACGCGTTTAACAATATTGAAAGTAAAGGCTGAAAAATCAGGATTTGTTGTTCCTGAAGATATCCTTGAACATGTCGCACACACAATAAAAAACAATATTCGGGAGCTTGAAGGAGCTCTGAATCGCATTATCCTCATGTCAAAAATGAATAGTACGGTTCCGTCGCTTGAAGACGTTAAAAAAATGCTTAATCAGATCATTTACGCTCCGAGAAAATTCGTAACGCCCAAAAAAGTGATAAAGGCGGTTTCCGATTTCTATGATCTTGGCGAGAAAGAAATTCTTAATAAGTCGCGTAAAAAAGAAATTGTGAAACCGCGTCAAATCGTCATGTATCTTCTGCGGGATGAACTTAAATGCTCATTTCCTTTTATCGGCGAAAAAATAGGAAAAAAGGACCACACAACGGCAATACACGCATACAAAAAAATACTTGCCGATTTAAAATCAAATCTCGATCTTGAAGAAGAAATAAAATTAATAAAAGAAAAAATCTACTCTTCCTAAAACTCTTTTTGTGTGCATAACCTTGTGAATGGGCGTGGTGCGGTCATGGGGATGCACGGAGAGTTAAATCGGGCATTATAAATGTAAAACGATTGGAAAATCTGAATGTAAACAGACAACTGAAAAAAAGAAGCAAAAAGAACACCGATTTTCCTGTTTTCCGTACACATCTTATACAAATGATAAAAGTGTCAAAAAATGCGAGTAATGCTTGAGAAAATTGATTTATAAACATATTTTAAAAATGTAATAGTAATAATAGTTATAATATATTCTTTAAAGAACGTATGAAGATAATTGTTCCAAAAGAAAATATAAAAAATATTCTTATTCAAGCGGAACGTTTCACCGGAAAAAATATAAATCTTCCCATACTCGGAAATATCCTTTTTGAAACGCGTGGAAAAAAATGTTTTATCATAGCGACGAATTTAGAACTTGCGCTTGAAGCATCTTTTCCGTGCAAGGTGATAAAAGAAGGAAAGATAGCCGTTCCGTCACGCATTATCACAACACTTCTTCAAACGGTTCCAGAAGAAAACATCACGCTTGAAGAAAAAGGAAATGCGCTTTTGATTCAGTCTGAAAATTCAAAAATATCAATTAACGGAACCGATTCGAGGGATTTTCCAATAATCCCGCGGCTCAAATCACCTCATTCGATCGTTATTTCGTTTTATGACGCGCTTGAAGGTATCCAGAGTGTTATGAGTGCGGTATCGCGATCCGACAGCAAGCCGGAAATATCAGGAGTTCTTTTGAAAATTGACGGAAAAAAAGCGAAATTTGCGGCTACAGACACATACCGGCTTTCGGAGAAAACAACTTCTCTTACATCGGGTGACGAAGAAAAAGGATCAATTATCGTTCCTTTAAAGGCGTGTGAGGAAATAGTCCGTTTTCAAAACACGCGCAATGGAGATGACGCATTGCATGTTTTTTATTCTGAAAATCAGGCAGTTTTTGAATTCGGAGATCAAAAAATGACAACACGGCTTATTGACGGCGTATTTCCGGAATACGGGGCGATTATACCAAAAAATTCAGAATCGCGCATGATTTTCACAAGACAAGAACTTATGCAAAAAATCAGAGCAGCTTCTATCCTTTCGAGTAAACTGAACGATATTATTTTACGTTTCGGTGGTTCTGAGTTGTCAGTTGAATCTTCCGCTTCGGAACTTGGTTCCGTGAAGTCAAAAATAGCTTTGAAGCAGTTTGAGGGTAAAGAAGGAACATTGAGTTTTAATTTTCGGTACCTTCTTGACGGACTTGATTCCATTTCAGATGCCGAAGTTTCTCTTGGAATATCAGGAGATTCTGCCGCATCGATTCTTCGTTCGCAGAATGACGATTCTTTTTTTTATGTTTTGATGCCAATAAGAAATATATGATATTTTATAGTTGAAGATACGGACAATTTCAATAGAACAAAAAAATTCCGTCACGTGCGGAATTTTTTTCAATATATTCTCTCATTATTATTCAAGAGTTATTTCGTTAAAATTTCCCACATCATCATATGCCTTTACGGTTATTTTTTGTTTTTGTCCTTCACTGTATGATTTTGAGATCGTGAATCCTATGGGTGCATCTTTTTTGGGGAATGTAACTCCGTGAACAAGTTCGCTGTCTGAAAACACATCAAGCTCGCGTATGAAAAATCTTGAAGAAACGGAAACAATTATCGCCGTTGAACTTGCATCTTCCTGGAACGAAATGACAGTGATTGTTGGTTTATTTGATTCGGTATGAACATCGTCGAATTCTGTCGACACTGTTTCCGGCCTCATAACGGACAGATCGGAAGACGAGAACCAATTTTGAAATGCCCACTCCCAATTTTTATATTGCGGATCGCGTTCCGGGTATTCAGGTTTTTCCCCCGTCGGGTTACTTTTATCAATCCAGTAGAGAATCGAGTGCGGATCACCAACCGCAATTTCTTCTATAAATTCCTGCGGAGTTGATGTTGATGCGCGTTTTTTTGAAATGCGGTCAAGTTTTACAATCTGATCTCCCTGCCATAGTCCGCGGATAATCGGTTTTTCTTCAAAATGGTATTCCGGTCTTATAAATTCTTCCGGAAGAGTTTTTGCGGTTGCTGACGCCATAAAATCATGCCAAATAGGAGCGGCCGCAAGGACTCCCGACCCTTTTTGCTGTATAGAGGTATTGTCATTGTTTCCAACCCACACACCAGCCGCAAGGGATGGAGTGTATCCTATTGTCCATGCGTCGCGGTATTCCTGCGTTGTTCCCGTTTTTGCGGCAACATTCCGGTCCGGAAAATACAAGCTTGAATGAGGCTGAAAAACACCGATGCGGGCGTCATTATCGGAAAGCACGTCGGTAATCATGCGCGCGATGTTCGTATCAAGAACCGGCCGTGATTCATCTTTTTTTTCTTCAAGAACTTCATTTCCTTTTCGTATTTCAAGAATGAACGTCAGAGGATTCATGATTCCGTCGTTTGCAAAAACTCCGTAGGCATTCACGAGCTCGGTGAGCCGAACTTCGGCGCCTCCCAACACAAGCGAAAGGCCGTAACGTTCCGGCTCTGTGAGTGTCGTAATGCCGAGGTCTTTCGCGAGCTGAATCGAATCCGATATTCCGGTAAGATACAATAATTTTACCGACGGGACATTTATTGACTGTGCAAGCGCTTTTCTCAACGAAACAGGCCCCCGAAAGGTGTCGTCGTAGTTTTCCGGGTGATAGCATTTTTCATATTCCGCGGGTTTTTCTCCCTGCCGTAATTGTCTGTCGGAAATGACGGTAGAAGTAGC
Source organism: Candidatus Sungbacteria bacterium RIFCSPLOWO2_01_FULL_47_10 (assembly GCA_001820675.1). GTDB lineage: Bacteria > Patescibacteriota > Minisyncoccia > Sungbacterales > GWA2-42-14 > 2-01-FULL-47-10-A. The sequence goes on along the minus strand of MHQO01000007.1, from coordinate 14,175 downwards.
TCCGGAACTGCACTGCGGATTAAATTCGGTTGGAACGTCAAAAAGAATTGTCTCGGGCCGAAATCCTTTTTTGAATGCGGCCGCGTACACAAAGGGCTTGAAGGCAGAACCGGGCTGTCTTTTTGCGGTTGATACATTGAAGTTTCCTTCCTGGTCAACATCGAAATAATTCCGTGAGCCAACCAATGCCACAATCTCGCCGGTCTTAGGATTTACGGCGGTCAGGGCGGCGTTTTTTGCTTTTATGAGGCGCTCGTTTCGTTCGGCCCCTTTTGATATGACGTCTTCGGCGATTTCTTGAAGTTCCCAATCAAGCGTCGTTACGACGCGAAGCCCCCCCGCTTCAATAGCGTCTTCTCCGTACCGCTCGTTCAAGTATTCTCGAACCATCATGACAAAATGGGGGGCTCGAATATTCTGCACCGGAGAAAGAAAGTTCAACTTTTCTATGCGCGCATCGTGCGCGTCTTTTTCCGAGAGGTAACCGAGTTCGGCCATCCGGTCAAGAATATAATTTTTTCTCGCGTTGAGTTCTTCCGTGTGTGAACCGTAGGGTGAGTAATAAGTGGGCGCTTTCGGAAGGGCGGCAAGAAGCGCGGACTCGGCATGCGTCAGGTCCTTCGCGTCTTTTCCGAAAAACGTCCGTGCGGCCGCCTGGATTCCGTATGCGTTCGATCCGTAGGGAATCTGGTTGAGATAAAATTCGAGGATGTCGTCCTTGCCGTATTTTTGCTCAAGCATAACCGCAAGAATTGCTTCCTTGATTTTTCTCGTGAAAGTTCGCTCTTTTCCGAGAAAAGAGTTTTTTATCAATTGCTGGGTGATGCTAGACCCCCCCTGAGAAAGATTTTTAAACCGAAGATCTATAAAAACCGCCCGAAGAATGCCGCGGATGCTGATGCCGCCGTGCGAGTAAAAATCATTATCCTCGATTGCAATCGTCGCAAATTTTGCGTAATCGGGAATTTCTTCAAGGGGAATGATAGTCCTTTTTTCCTCGCCGTGAATTTCATAGAGAACAATTTCTCCGGTCCGGTCATAAATTTTCGTTGATTCCGCGATTTGCCGTTCACCGATCTGCGAAGGATCGGGAAGATCGCGGACAAAGTACGCAACAACAAGACCCCCTGCCGCAAGGCCGAGGAGGGCGAGTATAATGCCAGCGTAAGCGATTTTTTTTACAAGTTTTTTTACTTTGCGCACCGGCAAATTATAACGGTTTTTTTATGAATGTTCAATAGCCACCCGGTCGTATTCCCACACATGGAAAATGATTGTTGTATGTGGTATAGTTACGTAGTAATGAAAACAAGTACGGACAAAAAAAGAATTGAAGAAATTTTTAACAGGGGAATTGTCGTTAAAATTCTTCCGGACGAAAAATCGTTTCTCGAACGGTTATTTTCGGGCGAGCGTTTAAAAATCTATGTCGGAGCTGATCCGACATCGGATTCTTTGCACTTGAGCCATGCAAAAAACTACATGTTTCTTGAAGAACTCCGGCAATTGGGGCATGAGGTTATAATTTTAATAGGTGATTTTACAGCACGGATTGGCGATCCGACGGGAAGGATGGATGCGCGAGCCCGGCTATCCGATGCGCATATCAAGAAAAATGTCGCGGGCTGGCTTTCCCAAATAAAGCCCCTGATGAATTTCAACGACAAAAAGAATCCGCCGAAAATCGTGTATAACAACGCATGGCTTTCAAAGCTTTCGCTCGGCGACATTGTGGCTCTTGCTTCAAATTTCACAGTCCAACAAATGCTCGAACGGGACATGTTTCGACGCCGTTTTTACGGAGAGTGGAAATGTACTAACTGCGGTTATCCGAACATGTTCGATCAAGATTTTTTGGATAAGAAAATTCAGTTTCAAAACTGTTCAAACTGTGCGTCGCGTACCCCAAAAAACGAAGTATTCCTTCAAAAGGAAAGTAGCAACAAAAAACCTATTTTTCTTCACGAATTTCTCTACCCGCTTATGCAGGGATACGACAGCGTCGCGTTGGATGTTGACGCCGAATTGTGCGGAACGGATCAGATTTTTAATGCCCTTGCCGGGCGCACCCTTCTTAAGCGACTTAAAAACAAGGAAAAGTTTGTTATTGTCGTAAATCTTATGGAAAACCCAAAAACACACGAACTGATGTCGAAAAGCAGGGGAACAGGTGTTTTTCTTTCTTCGGGGCCGACAGAAATGTACGGCGCAATAATGGCGCAACCCGATGAAATGATCGAAGTTTTGTTTATCAATTGCACACGAATTCCTCTTTCGGAAAAAGATCGTATTATGGCTCTCGGCCCTCGCGATGCAAAGGCTCGTATCGCTCGTGAGATTGTTTCGAAGTTTTATGGTGAAAAAAAAGCCGCGGACACGGAGAAGGATTTTATAAAAACATTTTCTCAAAAAAAACCGGACAAAGCGTCTTTTTCCATCATACACGCTACAAAAGAACAGGCACTTACCGACTTTCTCTACTCGCACGGGCTTGCGTCTTCAAAATCGGAAGCGCGGCGCCTCATTCTCAACGGGGCGGTGGAGATTGGCGGCGAAATTCTTCGCGATCCGAGGGAAGCTGTTTTCCCGCAAAAAAATACAGTTATCAGGGTCGGAAAGAAAAAATTCGTACGTGTGGGATGAAAGAATATTTCTCCTTCGCGACGCAAACAAATTAAAATATCCCGCGGAATGCGGGATATTTTTGTTGCAATTATTCGTCTCCGCTCTCAATATCATCGTCGAGGTCCTCATCATCTTCTTCCTCCTCTTCTTCTCCTTCACCCAAGTCTTCGGAGACTTCGTCATCTTCGCCTTCCTGGTTTAACACGGAAAGTTTTTCTTCGTATGTAAGCATGTAATGTTAAAATTAGCCATATAAATTGGGAACATATTTTTTCGACCTTTATGCTTAATCAATACGTGTATGCTAAAAAATTACTTGTTTCCGGTATACGCACAGCATGCGAATTCATATTGTGTCATCGCGCGCATTGGTTGGGAATTCTGTGGGCATGGGTAATCGCAATCGCCATTGCGTCGGTAATATCGTCAAGTTTTGGCATGGTTTTGAGCTTCAGAATGCTTTTTACCATGAATTGTATTTGTTTTTTGTCCGCCCTTCCGTATCCGGTTGTTGCCATTTTTACCTCAAGGGGCGTATATTCTGACACACTAAGCCCTGCGTTTTTTGCTGTCAAGAGGAGCGCCCCCTTTGCCTCGGCAACGCTAATCGCCGTTTTATTATTCTTGAAAAAAAACACCTTTTCAATAGCCATAGTCTCCGGCCTGTGGATATCTATTATTTTTACAAGAGACCCTGAAATGATGTGTAGTTTTTCATCCTGCGGGAGTTTTGGGGTCGTTTTGATCGCATCGGCTTCAACCAATGTAATATCCCCGCCGTCTTTTTGCAAGAGGCAATAGCCGACAATGGTGGTTCCGGGGTCGATACCTAAAATTATCATGTTTGCCGCCAATCAATCACGAATTACTTCTCGAATTATCGCGAATCACGAGCAACTTCTATTAGAAAAAATTAGAGATAAAAATAGCGATTGATTAGAGATTAACATTTGTATAGATCTCTTGCATGTCGTCGTGGTCGTCCAGTTTTTCGAGCAATTCAGAAATTTTATGCTTCGTTTCTGTGTTTTCAATCTCAAGCCGCGTTTTTGGAACAGAATCGGCATATTCCGTTCGTATGGTCACGGCACGCTGTCGAAGAATTGATTTTGCGTGTGGTATGCGTTCGGGTGGAAAACGGGCAATAAGAATGGCGCCGTCCCGCCCGATATCTTCAGCGCCTGCATCGATCAGAACAAGTTCAAGCTCATCTCCTTTTATTTCTTGTTCCTGTTCATCCAGTTCAATAGTTCGAACTGTGCGAAAAAGCCATTCAACAGCGCCCCTGTCCGCAAGACAGCCTCCGTGTTCCGCGAGAATGTGCTTGATCTCCGATGTTGTTCTGTTTTTGTTGTCCGTAATGCCCGAAATAAGGAAAGCTGCGCCGCCAGGCCCGAACACTTCATACTGTACCGCCGCCAAAGCATCCTTTGCCTCAACACCCGATCCCCGGAGGATAGCACGCTCAATGTTGTCGGACGGCATGCCGAGTGCCCGCGCTTTTTCGATTGCGGTTCTTAACGCCGGGTTTGTTTCTGGATCCGCGCCCTTTTCTTTTGACGCAACCGTAATCATGCGCGCGATTTTTGAAAAAGTCTTGCCCTTTTTTGCGTCGGTCAACGCTTTTTTGTGTTTTACTTGCGCCCAGCGGCTGTGTCCGGCCAATGCGTATATATCCACAAAAAGAACGCGCGACCCACACCCGCGGTGGCAATCGCCGATTCCGGTGTGGAATAGTTTTAATTACCGTTCTGCTTTGTCAGGCGTTTTTTTGGGAGAATCGTTATTCATCATGCTGTTTGACTCATATGCATGGTGAGAATATTTCAGTATGAGATCTTTTGCCCCATAGAGATCGGGAGCGTCACGGATTCTGAATTCTCCCTGGGCTGCAGTTTCGACGACAATGTCCCCGAACCGAAGAAGTGTTTGGACAATTCCCCGGATTGATATCGATACGTTCTGAATGTTTCGCATGTGCATTTCGGAAATATGGCGGTTAAAAAGGCCTTTTTGTTCGATATCGATAAGGCGTTTATTGGTGATGATCCAGACATCAAGGTAATAGTCCGACCACAGAACAAAAAGATACAAAATGAGGGCAAGAAAGTAAAGGGCGAGAAAAAAATAGATGACGGGCTCAAGCTGCGGATCGTTCCCGAATTCCGGATAGAAGAAAGGAATGACGCTTAAAAGGACGGAAGGAAGAATAAGAGCAATAACAAGCGTTATAACCGGCCCCACCATGATAAACCAATGGCGCCGGATGATTTTTTGAATCGTTTCATTTTCTTGGAGTTGAATCAATGATATCTTCCGAAAACCGCATGAAAAGCTCGGCACATCGCGCAAGGAGAGAAGTGTGCGTTTTTGTTCTCCGCGGGCCGAGGACTTTTTTATTTTCCGGATGCGTTATGAGATTTGAAAGAGAAAATAGAGAGCGAACGCAAAAAAAATAAACGAGAGACAAAGAAAAACAGGGATGACGACGCGATGAGACGACCAGCCCGGCATGGTGTATTTTTTAAGATGAAAAAGCGTTGCCGACGCGAAGAACGTCCATACGACGGTAAAAAATATAAAGAATGAAAGAAAAATGTACGACACAAAGGAGTATGAATCAACCACCGAAAACGCGGATACGAGCACACACAACCCTTATTCGCGGGCGATAATTCACAATTCGTATTATACCAACTGCCCTTGTTTCGGCATATCAAGGCCGATGTGGGAATAGGCGAGTTTGGTTGCCGTTCGCCCCCGCGGGGTTCGCTCAATGAATCCGATTTGCATTAAATAC
>MHQO01000007.1:6834-8671 GCA_001820675.1 Candidatus Sungbacteria bacterium RIFCSPLOWO2_01_FULL_47_10 | reverse complement strand
CCTGTCTGTCGGCTCAAGTCCCAGCTGGTCGACTTCGAGAAGCGTGAGAGCGCTCTCCGCCGCCTCCCTGGTTATATGACCTGATCCGTATACCTCTGCCCAGTCGCGCACGCGTTTCAGGAGGCGGTTTGAGACCCGCGGAGTAAAACGCGACGATTGCGCAATGATTTTTTTTGCGTCATTGTCCAACCGAATGCCGAGAAGAGAAGTCGAGCGTTCAAGGATTTTTTGAATGTCGGTTTCGGTGTAAAAATCGAGCCGGAAAATAGCGCCGAATCGCGAGCGGAGCGGCCCCGACAAAAGCCCGATTCGCGTGGTCGCCGCAATCAACGTGAATGGGGGAAGGTCCAATTGTATGGTTTTTGCGGAAGGCCCCTTGCCGATGATGATGTCGAGCGTCCGCGACTCCATTGCGGGGTAAAGAATTTCTTCGACCATTTTATTTAATCGGTGTGCTTCATCGACGAATAAAATATCGCCCGGCATAAGGTTGGTGAGAATGGACGCAAGATCGCCTACGCGTTCGATTGCCGGTCCCGATGTTACCCGTATGTTCGTATTCATCTCGCGCGCAATGAGATGCGCAAGGGAGGTTTTGCCCAGCCCAGGCGGTCCGTAAAGAAGCACATGTTCAATGGGCTGTTCCCTCTTCTTTGCCGCCTCAATGAGGATTTTGAGGTTATCCTTGATATTTTTTTGGCCGACGTATTCGTCCCATCGCTGGGGTCGCAGGGTAAGATCAAGATTTTTATCCTCTTTTTTTTGTTTTGGTTCTGTGTTCATATGATTTCGCTCATTTACACGAACATGAGCATGAATGCCCCGAATTTGATGTATTTTTGAAGAGTGTATTTGTAAAATATGCGGCCATATTCGTGAATATATGCGAGGAGAGAAGCAAGCTATTGACAGCAAAAATACTATTTGCTATAATTAAGCCAGAAATTATATTGAAAATTGTGCGGGAAGGAGGGGCCCCAAAGGCCTCTTTGAATTTGTAGAAGCAATCATAAACGCAAGTAGTTACGCAATTTTAAACGCAAACTTGCGTATAATTTTGCGTATCAGTGGCGTCTTATATTGTTTCTAATCATTCGTCTCCTGAAGCTGTGGGCAATTAAGGTTTCAAAATACCTTTTAGCCTTAATGGGGATTTTTAAACGTAGGGTACACTGGTTCCGACTGGAGTATACCGCGCCAAAATCCTGACCTCCGCGTTCCCAAACCGGAGTAATTGCCCACAGCTTCAGGGGATAATGTCATATCGCCGATCATCATCCGACAACCCTTTTTAATTCATCAAAGTCCGTTATGCCGGACAACACCTTTAATACCCCGTCTTGTTTCATGCTAATCTGCCCTTGTTCGTGCATTGCCTCGCGGATATCGCTTACGGAAGGGGAGGAAAGCACGAGTCGCTCGACACGATCGTTGACGAGAAAAATTTCATACACCCCTATCCGCCCCTTGTATCCGGTGTTTCGGCACCGTGCGCACCCCGACACATTCGGGCTAAAAAACGCACAGCTGTCGATGTTCGGTTTCTCAATATTTTTCGGCAAGGATTGGATTTGAACATTAATTTCTTCTAACTCCGCCGGGGTTAATTTTTTTTCAATTCTGCAGGACATGCAAAGTTTTCGCAGAAGTCGTTGAGCCATAATGACGTTGACTGCGGGCGCAATAATGTTGGGGCGCACTCCGATATCTATGAGCCGCGGGATGGTTCCTGCCGCATCGTTGGTATGAAGGGTCGAGAAAACAAGGTGCCCCGTAAGCGCGGCATGCATTGCGGTTTCGGCAGTCTCAAGGTCCCGGATCTCGCCCAAAAGGATGA
>MHQO01000007.1:6502-6793 GCA_001820675.1 Candidatus Sungbacteria bacterium RIFCSPLOWO2_01_FULL_47_10 | reverse complement strand
GGGATCTTGTCGCAAGACCGACCGGAGCCCGTTCGCAAAATTATACCCGCGTTTTGAATCAACTTGCGTTTGTTCGATTCCTTTGAGGTGATATTCAATCGGGTCTTCAAGGGTTATGATTTTTATTTCCGGCGCATGAACCTTTTTCAGGAATGCATAAAGCGTCGTTGTTTTTCCCGAACCGGTGGGGCCGGTCGTGAGAATCATCCCATTCGGCTTTTTTACCTCCTCCGCCATTTCCTTTTCAACCCACGGCTGCATGCCGAGCTGTTCCAGTTCGAGCGATATGGT
>MHQO01000007.1:0-6434 GCA_001820675.1 Candidatus Sungbacteria bacterium RIFCSPLOWO2_01_FULL_47_10 | reverse complement strand
CAATTTCAGTGTCCTTCATTTTTATTGTAAATCGTCCGTCTTGTCCTTGGTTGGTCACATTGATTTTCAGGCTTGATGTCAGTTTGATTCGCGAGAGAAGGAATTTATACATCTGCGTTGAAATGAACATGACATCGTGCAGTGTGCCGTCAAGGCGATACCGGAGCCGCGTGAGGTCGGATTGGGGCTCAACGTGCACATCGGATGCTTCGACCGCAAGGGAACCGGCAACGATTGCTTCAAGCGCCTCGGTGATAGAGCCCTCTGAAATATCGCCGAGTATTTTTTTAACGTCCTCGAACGTTTCGATTCGCTTTCGGAAATCTTCTATTTTTTTCTCCGATATCCGCACCTCTCCGCCGATGACAACCAACTCTTTCAGAATTTGCTTATATACCTGCCAAGCGTGTTCAAGGCTGTGGCGGGAAACCATAAAGAGATTATACGAATAGCGCTGGCGCTCAAGGTCTTTCAACAGTTTTTTCGCTTCTATTTTCTCCGGATTTCGTACGGCAATCTGCAAATTTTTGCCAACCCGCTGTACAACAGCAAGATCAGCGGCCCGCGCGTCCTCTTCCTGCACAATCCCAAGGGCGTCTACATCAATCGGAATTGTAAGAAGGTTTTGATACGGAAGTTTGTATTTACCTGCGATTATTTTTATGGTGTCTTCTTCTTCTTTCTTCCGCACTTCCTCAAGTTTCTTTTTCTGTTTTGATTCTTCGAATGTGGTCATTGTCTGTTCACCCTGCATCAATCTGCATAATTTCCGCGTTACGCCGCATCCAACAACGGAAGCGATATACACAGACCACAATGCGGATGAACGCAGAAAATATCTATAGTACCATTATATCATTTTATTCCTCCAAACCGCGCAGGATGTTATCAACATGGCGCTCTGCTTCCGGAAACCCGCTGAATGCGTTTTTAAAAACACAAAGGCCGTTTTGAATGTCGCCCGGCTCCTTTTCAACAATTTTTTTCATAAGAGAGGCGTCCGATTTGATAATAACCCGAACATGATTTTTTTCCGGATTTTCAAAAAAGACCGCATGGAATTTCGGTGAAACAAAATACGAGCCGGTGTGATCTATGACGAAACGGACATCCGAAGTTTTTGTCGCTGTTTTTTCGAAATCCTCTTTCGGAATGAATGTAAAAAGCGCTTTCAGTGCGTCGTCGAAACGGGATCGCACCGAGGCCCGTCCCCAGAGCTGAAGAAGATTCAGCGGTTTTGTCTTAAAAAGCGCGCGCATGATTTTGTCCTTGTCTCCGCCGGACTCGATGAGGAGTGCGGAAATTTCGAGTACGCGCGGAGTGGTTTTTGAGTTTCTGAACGCCTCCGTTTTTTCAATAATGCCCGTAAGGATGCGGGTTGACTCGGTCGGGTTCAGGCGCTCGCCTCCGGTGAGCGATTCGATCAATTCGTAGACAATTTCCGCGCACGAGCTCCGCGTCATGTCGCAGAGATTAATTTCTCCGAACTGTTCATTTTGGTGCGACGCGTCGATGTTCACGATGGGTTTTTCGTAAAACAGGAACGGGTTTTCTTCGAATTCTTTTCCGAAATGTTCCGGTCCGTGCACTCCAACGGAAACGATGCAGTCATAGCGGTTGCCATCCTCGAATATCCGCACACCTTCTTTATTGACCGGACGATGTTTGGGCGTGATTCTGATAAAGAGCTCTCCGGAACTCTTCTGCATGTCGTATTTGATTTCGCTGATCGGCGATTCTTTTGCGTTTATTGCGATAATAAGATCGCGCGGCTGAAGTTCGCGGGGGCTTGTCGCGGCGGGAACCGCGGGGGCGCCAAAAATATCCTTCCATTTTTCGTCAATTGTCCCCGAGAAGAGAAATCCGGCGGTCTTTCCCATTTGTGTGATGACTGAAGCAAGGGCAAGGGCAGACCCGATTTCGTCTCCTCCGGCCTTTTCGTAGACCGCAATGCCGACAGTCCGGCTTTTTTGTATGAGTTGAGTTGCCGAGTGAAAATCCATAGCGAGAAATGAATTATAAACATGGTTCCCTATTCACTGGTAGCTCCGTTGGAGATTCCGGTCAATTCTCTGCTGTGGATAGTTTTTGTATATGAACACGTTGTGCTTCTATTGTAAATTATTTACAATAGCATTGTGTATGAGAAACGTATTTGGAAACAATGCCGAATACAGCAGATTACGCAAATGAAAGGCGGCGCCACGCGCGGCGTCCGCAGGTGCATAGCCGGTTGTATTTTGCATGGCTTCTGTAGGCAATGAAAGACTGGAATCATGATCTTGTCCACGCGCTTTCGGAGAAAAACGACGCGCTGTGGCGATATCGGAATCATTATAAAGGAGCTTCGAAAGACTGCAGTTCGTGTTCTTTGTTGTGGACTTCTCTCGAACAGGACGACGAAAAACACGTCAACATGCTTGCGGATGAGATAAAAAGACACATTGCAGAAAATCGGTTTGATTGATTTGGCAGGAATGATTGTCATAAAAACCTCTGGACGGGGGTTTTTTGATGTGCTACTCTGATGATAGTTTTTTTCACAAAACAAAAATGGGAGCCGCAATGGCGGACCCCGCGAAAGACGAAACCGGTTGCAGGCCAAACAAAAAGTATGTGATCTTTTTTGATGTTAATATGCCATGGCGGCGCCTTGTGCCCCATTTTCATACACTGAAACAGAGGGCAAAACTCGTACCGCTTAGGGGCAAGAGCATTTTTAATTCCGACGAAACCCTTCATGACATGGACGACGCGGATCTTCTTAACTATGTTATACGGGTTCTCGACATGCAGTATCCTTCCTTTGTTTGTTTTTTTTGTACGCTCGATTTGGGTATTTCGGAGTATATCGGCAAAAACCACCCCGCGCACAACAGGGTCATCATTGAAACATTCAGACAGCGATCACGGCACGAATGGGGGCTCTTGGCGGAAGAAATTATGAAACGGTTCGAAGACAAAGCCAAAGAAATTGAAAGAGCTATGGATACATAGCTCTTTTGTTTACACATGAAATGAGGCATACTGTGAGTATATGTTAATTTCATAACTTTCCATTGGCATAAGGTGTGTTACACGCCGCAATCGGGGGTGAGGCACCATGTGCGTATGGCAGAATCTGATGTTGATATATCAAGATTTATCCGATGCGCAGAAAAAATTTATCCGGCGACTTTTTTCTGCGGCATTTTTATTTGTTACGGTTTTTTTTGCCGCATATGCGGTATACTATGCCGCGCTCGCGGTTGATACATGGCGCGACATGAAAAGAACGGACGCATTTCAAATAGCCGTATCCGGAGAAGGATCCGTCTTTGCTGTGCCTGATATCGCGGCTCTTTCTATCGGCGTTAGGAGCCAATCAAAGCTTCTGAAAGATGCGCAATCCGACAATACGGAAAAGTATAATGCCGTTGTCGCGTTTTTGAAGTCAAACGGCGTGGAAGAAAAGGATATAAAAACCTCATATTATAATGTAAATCCGCAGTATCAATACGACAACCGGCCGTGTCCTCTGGGTTTTTTACCGTGTCCTCCGAGGGATCCGCCCGTCATTGCGGGGTATGAGATAACTTCAACGCTCCAGGTGAAGGTGAGAAATCTGGATTCCGTGGGAACGATTCTTGACGGAGCAGTGTCTTCTGGCGCGAACGAGGTGCACGGCCCTTCATTTACGATTGATGACAAGACGACATATAAAGATGAGGCAAAAAAGATCGCGGTTGAAAACGCCCGGGCATCGGCAAAAAAACTTTTCAAAAACCTTGGTGTCCGGATTGTCCGCGTTGCCGGATTTTCCGAGTCGGGCGGATATCCGCCGATATATTACCCGCGGACCATGGAAGCGTTTGGAAAAGGAGGAGATATGGCGGCACCCGCGCCATCAATCGAGCCTGGGGAGAATGAAGTGAGGGTGATGGTGAATGTGATATACGAGGTCAGATAATAGCAGTCGGCAAAATATCAGCAAAAAATAAAGAAAAATTAATTAAGTATTGACAAACAGCGCGGCAATATGCTATTTTTATCTTGCTCGTTTACATTTTTATGAGGGCGCGCCGTGGAAGAGAGAAAATACCTTGAGCGCTATAATGGGGCACTTATTGATCCTTTCCTTGATCACGCAAAAGTTCTCGCATATCTTCTTTCTCGCGAAAAAAATGTTTCCCTGGTTGCCCTTACAGGATCTTTGGCAAGATCTGAAGATGCGCGCGATATAGATTTGGTCGTGTTGCATACACTTGGTGCTGACAAAGATTTTACCTGCCACATTAATCATAATCCTTCGGGATTTGATTTGACTCATCGGACAGAAAGTCGTGATTCGGTCTTGACGCACCTTTGCGATCAAACAATGAGACAATTGGGGTGGTGCGGCTTCATTGAAGATAATTTTTCTCTTGGCCTGCTTTCTATCATTCGAAAACTTTGCATGGGTGTGCCCGTACGGCCGAAAGATATTAAGGTTGATCTTATATTTGTTGGATATCAGGTTTTATATGATTGCGATTATTTAGCTCGACTTGCAGGCATAGAGAAGTTTGAGGATTTTTATCGGAGAGTATTTTGTGAAATTCCTCTCCTTCGGTTTAATCCCGCCGTTGCTCAATTTGAGTATCCGTCGTTAAGACATAAAGATGGGAAATGTTGTTTTCCGAGAAGATTGTGGAAAGACGTAAGGCGGGAAGTCAAATCTGAATTTGACTGGATGGCAAATTCATGACAGTAACGGCTGAAATCCAGCCGGGAATATATCAGCACTTCAAAGGCGGCCGTTATTTGGTTTTTTTGTTTCAACGGGAACTGAAGATGAAAAGAAGATTGTAAACTTCACGCCGCTTTACGGTTAACATGCTGGCGACATATGCCACTGGACGCTTGAAAATTTTACGGAAATCGTCGTCCGTCCCGACTTCAACTACCACAACCCGCGTTTTCGGCATGTTTCGCTTTTTTGACTCATCGTCCCCGTGACCTACCGTACGATAAAGCGTACGGTTTTTAATTTTGGCCAGTTTGTCTTTGCCACCATTCTCCGATTCGCGCGAATCGTTCCATAGCAGGAAATAACTGCAATATGGTTTGTAATACGGTTTATTGAGATTATGGCCGAATTGTCGTACAGTTGAGGTGATGAAATTTATAATCACCCATAAATCTAAATCAAGCATGGCGCGGGTCGGGGTTTTAGAGACGGCGCATGGCAGAATTGAAACACCGGCGTTTGTGACGGTCGGGACGAAGGCATCCGTAAAATCGCTTGGTCCGGACGATCTGGAGATGGTCGGAACAAGTGTGGTTCTCGCGAATACCTATCACCTCTATGCCGCCAAAACATATGATGTAATCCGTAAGGCGGGAGGACTTTCGAGATTCATGAACTGGAACGGGATCACCATGACGGACTCCGGCGGGTTCCAGGTGTTCAGCTTGGGGTTTTCGAAAGATCACGACATCGGCCGATCTTCGACGCTTTTTCCGGGAGAGGATTTGCAGAAAATGGTGCGGGCGGAAGCGGTAAAAGAATCGCAGTATATAAAAATTATGGACGAAGGCGTGGTATTCCGCATGCCGGACGGAACGCGAACGGTATTAACGCCGGAAAAATCAATTCAGATTCAGGAAGCGATCGGCGCAGATATAATTTTTTCCTTTGACGAATGCACATCGCCCCTTGCGTCAAAAGAATATTCGGCGGAGGCAATGGGGCGCACCCATAGATGGGCGGAACGGTGTCTCGAAGCAAAAACGCGAGAAGATCAGGCCATATTCGGCATCATTCAAGGCGGGGAATGGGACGACCTGAAGGAAGAATCCGTTCGGGCGATCTCCGGCATGCCGTTTGACGGCTTTGGCCTTGGTGGGGCTTTGGGAAAAACAAAAGAACGCATGTGGGAGCTTGTTGATTTTATCAACAAGCGGCTTCCCGAAGAAAAACCGCGGCACCTTTTGGGCGTCGGGTACCCCGAAGACATCCCCAAAGCGATCAGGCGCGGCGTTGATACATTTGATTGCGTAGCACCGACACGGGAAGCCAGAAATGGAACGCTGTATGTAAAAAACGGAAGGATTTCAATCCAAAAAGCCGAATACCGTGAAGATTTTTCGCCGATTGAAGAGGGGTGCGATTGTTACACGTGCAAGAATTTTACCCGCACGTATCTTTGGCATCTTGCTCGCGAAAAGGAGCTGTTGTTTTATCGTCTTGCAAGTATTCATAACCTTTATTTTACCAATAACTGTGTTCGCGAAATTCGCGAGAGGATTAAGCGAGGGGAAGTTTAAATCGCGTCATTCCCGCGAATGCGGGAATCCAGTACTTTATTATCCGTTATTTATGACATTTAAAGTATTAGACCAGTTGCTTAATAAGGTTTTAGCCGTTTTTTTGAAAAATCATTGGCTTAAAATAAGGGTTTTTTGTATCAAAT
>MHQO01000006.1:12273-14258 GCA_001820675.1 Candidatus Sungbacteria bacterium RIFCSPLOWO2_01_FULL_47_10 | reverse complement strand
GGCAAGAAGATCAAGGATCATTGATCGCCAAGACCGCTTCATGTTCTTGCTTTTAACTCAAACTGCTATTCGGCAACAGTCCCATGATGTACCTTTTTGTCGGCCTGGGGAATCCCGGGCAACAATACGAAAAAACGAGACATAACATAGGGAGAGAGATGCTTGCATTATGGTTCAAAAAAGCCCCGCAATTCAACGGTGCGGGTCTTACATATGAAAAAAAATGGAATGCTCTTTTTGCAAAACACAAGAAGGCTGTTTTACTGCTTCCGGAAACATTCATGAATAATTCCGGCAAGGCGACGGGGCCGGCCACAAAATTTTTCAAAATCAAACCCGCACACATTATTGTGCTTCATGACGATTCCGATATTGAGCTCGGCCGCACGAAGCTTTCGTTCGCAAAACACTCTGCTGGACACAAGGGGGTTGAATCCATAAAAAGGGCGCTCGGCACATGGGATTTCTGGCGGCTTCGCATCGGCATCCAGCGAAAAAAAAGGGTGGACGCCATGAAACTCGTCCTGCAAAAATTCCGTCCGGACGAAGAACGGGCCGTAAAGAAAATTTCAAAAAAAATTTCGGAAGGGCTTGACCTCATTTTGGAAGAAGGCCCCGAGAAAGCGATGAATTTCATCAACCAGAATTGAAAAGCCCCGAGAAATCGGGGTTTTTAATAGTCGCGAGTTAAATCTCAAACGACTCTTGTCCTGGAACCGGAATCCGGAATCGTTTCTCCGGCACGGCTTGTTCGTGGCACGAAAGATGCATTTCTTTTCTCATGGTCACCACTTCACCAGAGTGAACCACCGGTTCCGTCCACCAAACAAACGCACGCGGCTGATAATTGTGTATCGCTTTTTTACAGTAATAACACCCCGGATGTTCCGTTTCAAACAGCAAGACGATCGCAACCAACAACATGAGCAACACCAAAGGAAGATCCAATCCACCCTTCCCCGCCAGCCAGAGATATAAGTTATAGAGAACGACAAGAGCACAAACTGCCGCAAGTCCTGTTTGAAAATTCCAAAACCGGATTATGCGCTTTTGAGGCATGCTTATTTCTTTTCTCGTGTCAAGGAACGATTACTGTATCAGTGAATATATCATTCCGCAAAAAAAAGCAATACTTGTTTTTAATCATTGGTTATGATATAATAATATCTATGAGATATGAAATCGGGGTTGCCGAATTTTGCATTTCGACTCACCATTTTGACTTTTGAATTTGTTTCCGACCGTTATTAAACCCGATGAGCACATGAATCAAATCGAAACGAAAGAGGTGTTGATTGCATCCGTCACCCCCCAATTTTTGGAACGGGGCGTTTTGTGGTTTCAGGAAAACGTTGAAAAGATCAGACACGCCGTACAAACGGAAGGGTTTTGGCAATCAAACGCGTTTATTCTTGAAAAAGACGCGGAAATAAAACCGGGGGAATTTCTGCGGCGTCTTACCGACTTCGGATATGAAAAAACCGGAATGCTCTTCGGCAAGGGAGAATTCAGCCACCGCGGAAACGTCATTGATGTCTGGCCGGTCAATTCCGACGCGCCGTGTAAGATAGAATTTTTTGGGAATAGGATTGAGGCAATCTACCTACAACCTACAACCCGCCGCCAACAACAGGAACAAGACAATCAGGCGAACAAGCGCACGCGCTTAACAAAAACCGCGGGTGGCCTTAAAAAACTCAAGTCCGGAGACTATGTGGTACACGTGGATCACGGCATAGGAGTCTTCCGTGGAATAACCGCGAAAGAAGTTCAAGCTCAAAAAACGGAAACGGCGTTTGAAAATTTAAAATTGAAAATTGAAAATTCCACAAAAAACTCTGATGAGTTTTTTGTGGTTGAATATGCTCCTCCACGCGACGGAGGCGAGCCCGATCGGCTTTTTGTGCCGATAACTCAAGAAAGGCGCCTTTCTTCCTATATCGGGTTTGAAACACCGACCGTTCATCGCCTCGGGGGTTCGCTTT
>MHQO01000006.1:11906-12229 GCA_001820675.1 Candidatus Sungbacteria bacterium RIFCSPLOWO2_01_FULL_47_10 | reverse complement strand
GAAAATTTATGCGGCGCGGGAGAACCAAACGCGTCCGCCGTATCAAACCGAGGACCCAATGGAAAAAGAATTCGCCGATGCGTTCGAATTCGTCGAAACAGAAGACCAAACCAAGGCAATCGGCGACATCATGAAAGATTTTAAAAAAGAGCGGCCGATGGACAGAATCATCTGCGGCGACGTCGGTTTCGGCAAGACCGAGGTTGCCATGCGGGCCGCTCTCGCATCGGTCATAAACGGCTACCAGGTTGCCGTTATCACTCCGACAACGATTCTTGCGCATGAACACGAAAGAAACTTTAAAGACCGATTTCAAAAATTTC
>MHQO01000006.1:0-11883 GCA_001820675.1 Candidatus Sungbacteria bacterium RIFCSPLOWO2_01_FULL_47_10 | reverse complement strand
AGAATCTCGGACTTGTTATCGTGGACGAAGAACAGAAATTCGGCGTGAAGCAGAAAGAAAAATTTAAAGACCTCCGGGCATCCTGCGACATTTTGAGCTTGTCCGCAACCCCGATCCCCCGGACGCTTAACTTAGCGCTTTCGAAATTGCGCGACCTTTCGGTAATTTCCACGCCCCCTCCCGGACGGCTTCCGATTAAAACATTTATTCTGCCCCATTCATATAAAACATTTGCCCGCGCGATAGTGCGGGAACTCGATCGCGAAGGGCAGGTGTATTTTTTACATAATCGGATCGAGACTATCGAAAAAGTTCGAGAAAAATTATCCCGGGCCCTTTCTCAAGTCCCGACCTTTGATAATCGAAGGTCGGGACTTGAGAACAAAAAAATCCGTATTGAAATCATTCACGGCCGAATGGATGAAAAAACCATGATTCGCATCATGGATGGATTCAGGCGGAAAGAAACACGCGTGCTTCTCGCGACAACCATTATTGAAAACGGACTTGATTTCTCAAACGCAAATACACTGATCGTGGACGATGGAACGCGGCTCGGTCTTGCGCAGGCACACCAAATCCGCGGACGGATCGGGAGGGGGGATAACGAAGCATTCGCGTATTTTGCGTATCGCCCCCGCGCAGTCACCGATCGAGCGATGGAGCGGCTTGTAGCGCTCAAGGAATTCGAAGAACTCGGATCGGGATATGAAATCGCCCTTCGCGATCTTGAGATGCGCGGCGCGGGAAATATTTTAGGGCGGGAACAGTCGGGCGCCATCAATCGCGTCGGACTGAATCTGTATTGCCAAATCCTTGCGGATGCGGTGGAGGAATTGAAAAGCAAAAAGGACGGAGAGAATTCCGGGTCGTAAGACTTCTTGCCGATACCGGCAGGCGCCCGGCAAAACAAAAGCCGCTCGAACACGAGCGGCTCAAAACAAAAAAAATCAGAAGTTTATCGAAGATGGCGACACATCCGTGCCCTTGAGAATCCGAAGCGCTTCCTCAAGCTGAAGATCCTTTGACTTGTCTTCGGGATTTTCAACAATAACGGTCGGGGTTACGCCTTTGTCACGGATCACAACGTGGTTATTGCCGACGAGAAATTCGAATGTCGTAAGAGAAAGGGTGGATCCGTCGGATAACGGGAAGACACTCTGGCCGACGCCTTTTTGAAACGTCGGTTTCCCGACAACGGTATATCCATAATCTTTCATTGTGCCGGAAAAAATTTCAGACGCCGAAGCGCTTCCCTCGTTGACAAGAATAACAACTTTCAAGTTGCGAAACGCGCCGACATTCTCTTTCTTAATCTTTTTTTCTTTCACCAAGCGGTTAACATCATATACGGTTTCTTGGGACCGCTCCTTCATAACAATCGCCGTGTCGTCCGGCTTCATAAAATAGGCAAGCATCCGAAACGCCGAATTAAGCAGGCCTCCCGGATCATTCCGAAAATCAAGCGCCACCCGATTAATCCCTTGGTCGACGAATTTTTGCAGTTCCGCCCCGAACAATTCGGGAGTATTTTCGTTGAAAACAGTCGTCGTAAGGATGCCGATTGGCGGAACGTCGGGCGTCGTAGCGGCGCGGACCGACTGTACCGTGATTTTTTCGCGGATAAGTTTTACTTTCATGGGGACTTTCGCGCCCTTCCGAAGAATCGTAACCTCGACCTCCGTCCCGGGCGCGCCGCGAATCAGTTTAACCGCCGTCTTCACATCGCGAACATCGACGCCGTTTACGGCAGAAATCACATCGCCGGCCTTCACATTAGCACGCGAGGCGGGTGTTCCGTCGATTAGCGCTACAACCGTCACATAGCCGTCGCGCATGGTAAGCTCCATGCCGACTCCGCCTAATTCTCCCCGGATATCTTCTCCCATGGCTTCCGCCACGACACGCGGCTCATAATGGGAAAACCGGTCGCGGCACTCCCCCGAACGCGTCATCACAAGCATTTCGGTTACGCAACGCGCAAGATTTTTCGGCCGCTCAAGCGCATTTACGGCAATGAGCACGGTTATTTCGTCAATCAAATTCTTCTGTCGCCCAATCCCGAATTTCTCCTCAAGCGTGATGCCGCCGGCAGCGGTATAATTCACATATGAAACAAGGAACTCCCCGAATTTCTCCTGAATCGTCTGTGCGCTGAGCAGCATGCCGTATTCGCCGTCATTGGCATACGCCATTCCGACGACCCTTCCACGCTCGTCAACCACCATTGCCCCAATAAGGAACGAGGGAATCTGCCGGTCAATCAGGATGTATTTTCCTTCGGGTTCCCCGAATCGGATGTCAAGTTTCGACACGACACCAAGGACATGCGCCCGAAATGGCGTCTTAGTATAGATAAACGCCGAGGTGCCACGAACGGAATACCCGTCACGATGCGCATATACCGTCGCTCCAGAACTTGTCTCCGCAGCAAATTCGACTTTTCGCACGAATCCCTGCTTCATTGCCGTAAACAACGCTCGATCTTCCGGAACATCCATCGCCTTAAAAACCGCAAGACCGCTCTCTTCGAAGAAGCCGAGCGGATATATAGGAGATGTCTGAAACAAGATGTCGTCCGGGTGCGCTAAGATATTCACGCCATTCAAGAAGCCGGTCGTTGAAACAATCCACCCGTCCTCATGAACAACAAAACCGTTCCCCTGATAATTGGCAGTAGTACCATCCGGCATCAGCACCGAAACATCGATTTGTCTCTGCGAAGCCGTGATCGAATCTTGTGCCGCCGCAGGAAGAAGTGATGGTGTTGCATTGGGATCAGTGACTGTCGAGGAATCCCGGAAATCAGCCAGATAGTCCGCCGCCAAAACAGGCGAAAAGCCGACCATAACGCACATTGCCATAAGAATAACAGCAATAAGTCCGGTTTTCGATTTCATTTCTTCTCTCCTTTTTTTGTTGTCAAAGTAGCAAAAAAGGGCACTGCTTCCTGACCGTTCTCCGTGCCAAAGACCGCACTTTGCCTGCCCAAATTCCATCTGTTGCGGAATTGGCCATAGCAAATAGCGAATCTTAGGAGTAGAGTCGACGGACGGCCGAAGCGCCGCATGCGCGGAATCGGCCAAGCCTTGCCCTTCTCTTTCCAGATTGGTTCATTCGTAGCAAATTAGGCAAAATATGTCAATACTCCGTACATCATGCCCCGCGCACGCTCGGGATGAATTGCGGACGAACAATAAAAAAGCCGCCTCTATAATGAAACGGCTGTATCCGGTTTTAATCTATTTTAAGAATTTTGCCGTTATCCTTTCAAAAATACCGAGTGCCCCAAAAGAAATCATAAGAAAGAAAATTCCCGCGCCGAGCGGCCATCTCCACAATTCATACGGCGCGCTTTTCTCGACGATATAGCGTTCAACAATCATTTCTCGCGACATCAGCGAAGCCAGCCACTCGCCAAAATCAGCCCTGCCGTCAAGAATGAAATATCGCCTTGCGTCTCCCGCCCAAAGGGCGATCTTTTTAATCGTTTCCGCATCAAGTTTCGTAAGAACCGGACTCCCGTCTTCCGTCTCAACAACGCCATTGTCGGATCCCCCGGTCGGCACCATGACCCATTTTTCCCCACCCAAACCGACGGGAATAACGCGAATCTTTTCTTCTTGCGTCATGCGCGTTACTTCTTTTTGCAAATCGTCCAAGCTCCAGGCGTCCTCAACCACGACAATGCTTCCGTCTTTTTGCCGCCAGGCTTCTTTTCCTCCATCGGTAATAATGACCTTGGTGATGCGAGTTCCCTCCGGAATATAGTTTTTCAGAACCGACACGTGTTCTTTGAAAGCCGCAAGAAGATTTGTCGAGTTTCGTGCGGCAAACGCGCGGTCAAGCGTTTGAAGCGTCAGGAGAAATCCGGCGGTATCGGTCGTACACTCAAGCAGCCGGTTTGGCGCAACGGTAAAATAATTAAGGCAAAAATATGAAATACCGGCCGCTTGAAGCTTTGGAACTGCTTTTTTCACATCGCGCTTTGCGGCCTCAAGCCGCTCCGGCGAAACATCCCGAGCGCCGCTACTTTCAGAAATATCAAACCCGAAATCAACCGCTTCTCCTTTGTAAATTGGCCGCTTCACGTCGGAAATTCCGTATGGCTCGGAAAGGGTAACGATAAGAAATGCAATCCCGACTAAAACTCCCAGGAGGGCAAAAAATGCGCGGATGGTCGCAAGCCGCATGCCGAGACCGCGGACAATGCTCCGTTTCCATACAATATGGATTGCTGTTACGGCGAAAAGAACAGGAATGATCCATGCAAAACGAAGCGACTCGGGAAAACGGACATATATTTCGTCGATGCCAAAGAAATAAAGCAAGATCCTATATCCGATATCAAAGACCGCCTCCGGGCCGGTCATATATAATCCTCCTTGCCCGAAATGGTATATCCCAGCAGTACAAAAAAAAGAAGCGTATGTCAAGTCCGGTATCACGCGGTATCACGCGGATAAATAAAAAATCCCGCAGTGCGATCATGCGCGTGCGGGAATATGTTTTGCCCCAAAACTGATTTTGGAGATCAGATTCTTCCTTTTGACGGAAGATCTGCCGATGCCCCGGGCATCGGAATTTTTAGGTTAAAATCTTTCGGATTAAGCGGCCGTGAATTCTTTCCCGAATCATTCGATTCGAGTTTTGAATTCAGCATAAGCAGCAACTCAAGATTTATCCGCGTTTCATAATCGCTCTTCGCTTCAAGCGCTTCAACATATGATCGAAGCGCTTGTTGGGGCGCCTGCGTTCGCGCATCCTGGGATGCCGCAAGCATCGCCTTGCGCACGGAAATATTGCCGAGGCCGTACAATGCGTAAAAACTTCTCGGGTCGGATTTGGAAAATGCGGCTTTTTTCAGGAAGCGTTCCGCGTCCTCGCAGTGCTTGGATGCCTCATCGCGGCTTGCCCCCATTTCGTTCCCCCTAAGTTCCCCCGCAAAGAAGATAAACTCCCGTATTCCCGCCGTGCATGCCTGATACGCACGCCGCGACCTTCGATACTCAATATCCGGAAGAAGTTCTTTGGGCGCAATCGTTTCAAACGCTTCAATAAGAGACCCTGCTTCAGCCAAACGGTTTTCCGCGAGAGTCAGGTCAATTTCTTCAAGTTTTTGGGAAACGCCCACGGCCCTTTCAACCTCCCGGACATAATGCGCTTTTTTTGCGGCAAACGTATTTTCGGCTTCGCGGTTCCACACCTCGACAAAAGAGCCGAGCACCCAAAGCCACGCACCGACACACGCGATCACGAGAATGCCCGCGAAATACTTTTTCATCGCTCGTCTCCCTCCTCTCTGTGGGCGGTTATTGACGCACAATACGGAATTACGGACGCGAACGCTCCGGATGAAACCAGAATAATCGCCCATGTGATATAGAGTCTTCGGAGAGGATTTTGGGAAACAAAAAGTTTCATGACTCGCCGTCCCCGCTCGATTTTTGCAACATTTCGATAGAGCAGTGAAAGGCGCTCTCCCGACATGCCGCCAACCTCCGTTGCCGCTCCCATTCCCGGAGGAGTGGTAAATGCCTCACGATATGCAGGCAAAATTCCTTGTACGCTCCAAAAATAGGTCCTGATGCAAAGCGCATGCGCGATATCAATCACGTGAAAGGGGTTTATGTTGTTTTCATACGCTCTGTTGAATTGGGTATTTTCCAAAGCCGAGTCCCTGTCCCTAAATACGTGCGGAAAGTCACCGTCGGTAAAGAGCGCAATCGATAAGCCCTGGTATTTCCCGCAAAACTCCTTTCTTCGGGAAGGAAATTTTGGAAACCGCTCCGCAAGGGATGCCTGTATTTCCAGGAGTTCCTTTGCGGGCACAAGATCTCCCCTGTCAACACCATTGAGAATCAACAGGATGCCTGCCCACAAGCCCCGTTCAATAGATGTCGATCCTCCCGTCTCAAGGGCCGAAACTCTTCGTTCAATCACGCCGCAATCTTTAAAGAGGTGCGCGCGGACCGAAGCTTCGTCATCGAATGTTACCAACCCGACCAGAACGGAAGATTCCTCGTTTCCGTCCTTTGTACAAAACTCTTTTAGGAGGGCGTTGTTCGCGGATTGCAAAACGGTCATGTTACTGCCGGCCATGCTTCCCGAAACGTCATTTATAACCACCATGACCCTTCCTTCAACCGCAACTTCCCGCGAAACCATTCCAACGCTTTGAGGCCCCGCAAATGCGAGAACCGCAAGGATTATGCCGAGAACAACAAGTAAAGATGGAAGCGCGCGAAGGGCAAAGAGAAATGCCCTCCGCGCGCGCGAGATGCGTTCGATCTCAAACACATGGCGCGATGGAATCGAAAAATATCTTTTCTTCCGCATAAGAAGGAGAAGAATGATAATCGGGATAAGAACCAGTGCCCACGGCGTATCCGGGCGAGACACGCCGCGAACAATGTCAGCAACGCCCATGGGTGCCCCTCCTTTCGGCCGGTAGTGTTACGCAAAAAAATAAGGAATTTTTTTTGCAAACCACTGTTTGCGCCGCAGACTTTTTACGGCAGACAGGATATTGACAACATCGTTTCGTGATATTTTTTCCGGAGAAAGCGCTGCCGCTTCGGCAAGAACGCCGGAAATAGCCGGACGAAGTCGTTCGGGCGCGGACTCCGCAATGAGCTTGGCTGAAACACCCGCGTCAACCCCGAAGACCGAACGAAGATCGGCCTTAAGCGATCGCATGAATGCGCGAAACGCTTCGTCGTCCGTCATTCCCCGGTCGATTGCGCGCACCAGACGGCGCGCGTCGTTTTTGAGCGCTTTTCGAGTGCTCGCGTTTTGGCGCGACACATACGAGCCGACGCTCACAAACACAAAACCCAGAAACAAGGCGCCGGATACCGACACGAATACGATACCGATTCTCTTTGTATATGTCGCCGCGGACGGTATGCGTTCGAGGGCGGTGCGGGTCCAAAAACGGATATCAGTTTTCGGGTATGCCGTCTCCCTTGGCTCTTCCGGCGCAATAGCGGCCGGAGGAGGCATGTGCTTCCATCCATAAATATCTGCAACAAGCGGCTCGCCGCTCTTGTTTTTCAAGAGAAGAGGCATTATCTCGATACGAATTTCCGGAAACGGAATAAGGACGGGCGGGATGTTCGAAGATGCTCCTTTTATTCCGTAAAAAAGCTTGGGCGAAGAAAGCGTAAATGCGCCGGGCCGATAGAGCCTGACTTCGGTCGAAAACGTCACCAGTCCCTCTTTTGCGGCAACCGAGACGTTTTCAGAACGGAAAAGATCCGGGGAAAAATCTTTCGGCAGGAATGCTTCCTGAGAAATATTTTTGACAGCATCAACATCGACGACTGCGCGTTTCGGATCATACACGACCGAGTAGGTAACCTTGAGCCGCTCACCGAGAACGCCCGATAATCCCGAAGACTCGGCGAATGCGCGAACCAGCGGCCTGATGGAAATAAAGTCGGGATATGCCCATTGGGTAAGAACATCTTCCGAAAAGAGTCGGCTCAATCGAAGCGTATTCATCTCTTCTTCGCGAAGCCGCGGGAGCATGGGCACCAACAGCAGGGCGCCGTTCGGCACTCCTGCGGGAGGACTACTATTTAGCGACCACGCAGTCGTATAGTGGACCTTGCTGAATCTGTATGTCACGAGTTCCTGTTGAAAACTGGAAAGTGCCTTCGATTTTATCCAGACAGCCGCGGGAAACACGAGATCTCCGTCAAGCGCGAATACCGGATAGACATCGGTCACGATATTTTTTTCGTCAAAGACGTTATTCAAAATCGTGATAATGCCACCCTGCGCCTCCGAAAAAGTGACCACATAAAATCTCGCATTTTTGATCGGAGCGTTCGCCTCCGATATTCCGTAAAACGTATCCAGCCGGGAAACGCTCACTCCATGTTCCGGTGTAAACTTCATGCGCTCCAAAAACGCGGTAAACGGTTCCTGGCCCTCCGCATACGGAGTCATAAGGACGATCGCTTTCGGATAAAGCGATAAGATGACGCGGGAACCGGACTTGTCCCAGATCTGGAAATCAAGCCCTTCATAATATCTCCATGAAGGCTTTGTAACCGACGACGGACCAAGATCGTCTTGAGCGCCTACGGGTACAATACCGAAAAAAGCCGTGCATAGACCAAAAAGGGCGATAATCAGAAGCGCCCTCACCCGACCATTCATAGCAGTCACTCCGTTTGTTATGTCAATGTTCTTGCTTAAAAGTAACTCTTTTTCTTAATTTGTCAATAGTTCGCGGAGGGTTTGCGGAGAGTTTCGAGAAGGGGAAATCGCAGGGCAATACACCCTTGTTTTGCGGCCGCCTGATTCTGTATATATTTCAAAAGCCCGGTGAAAACCGGGCTATACCATGAATACAATAACGAACATTTATAAAATGACAAATCCTTTTTTGAGATCCTGAATCACTTTTTCCGGAGTCGTCGAATGCACCCATGCCATTGGAACACCGCACAAGCGCGCGGATGCCGCAAGAAGCGCTTCACGCTCATGGTGCCGCTGTACGAAGGCGCGAGCTTTTTTTCTCGTAAAATGCGTAACGCCAACCGACGAATCTTCCGAATCTTGATAATGAATGTGCGACCGGAGATTTTCAAACATGCCCCAGTCCGGTGAAATTCCCAAAAACCTAAGCTCGGTGGACGCAACACCGCCCGCATACGTACTGCCGACAGCGCGCCATAAAACATCGCGACCTTCCAGGATCATCGCGCGAATCCGCCGGTCATACACCGCCCGCACATCTTCAAAAAAGAAATCCGACATGAAAAGCACGCGGGTATTCGCCAGCGATATTGTTCGTGACGAAATGCTCGAGCAGGTATGAAGCGTGCTCGGTGTCCGGTCGCGCACAACCGGCAGGCGGTGCAATTCGAGAAGCAGGGCCATAACGTCATCCACGCTGTAAAGTTTCGGGGAGACAAAAACATTTGACTCTCCCCGAATGACAATCGCCTGTGCCGAGTCCTTTCCCTTCACGGCTGATGCAAGGAAACAGCCCAGCGACAAAAGCGCTGCATCACGCATGCCGTAGCTCCGCAGAGAACACGAATCGTCAAGAATGACCGCATATCGCACTTTCTCTTCGGAAAGATTTTCCCGTACCGTCGGCTCGCCTTCCTGAAGCGAAGCATCAATATCCAAATTCACGATATCTTCGCCCGGCTCATACGGCCGGAACTCTTTAAATTCAATCCCTTCGCCGACTTGTTTTGACTTATGCTCGCCGAATGTAAGCGTCCATACCCGGAATGCCGGGTCAGAAACGGAAAAAACCCTCACAAATTTCAAAAGTTCTTCCGGCGTAAGTCGAACCATGGTTCTACTCGTCTACCGGAACGACCTGCAAAAGACCTTTTCGTCCGGTCACCCGATCTCCGGTAATCAGCGCCTTAATAAATCCTTCTGGCCCCCCGAATTCATCGTAGAGTGGTCTTAGGTTGTCATTCAGGATGAACCGGTGATTTACGATTTCAAAAAACCTCTTCTGGACGTGATATGAATCAACCACGCGCTCGCCGCTGAAACACGCGATCGTCTTTGCGGCGTTCTGCAAATGCATGGCCGCCCGGGAATTCGGCGGAAGAAGCACAAGCGGCTGTCCGCCGAGCTTCTCTTTCAATTCCGGAAAAATCTCCTTAAACGTGAATGGGTCGTAGGTCGCCATAATCAGGCGGCGAATATACCGCTTCACGTTTTTCGGAACTTCAATTTCGTTCCGGATGAAATCGCGCGCATCAAGAACTGACGCAAGATCCGTAACCGGCCCAATTACCATTTTTTCATGCGCTTCGGTAAGTTCGAGAACCGCGTCGATTGTTTCCGCGTCAGGAAGTTCAAAAAGGATCTGAAACATGAACCTGTCGAGCTGGGCCGCGGGAAGATTATACGTTCCCTCGCCCTTCTCGACCGGATTCAGCGTGCCCGTTACATGAAACGGATTATCGAGCTGGCGCGTAATCGTATTGCCTGCCTCTTCATACGTCACGGCCCCTTCGCTCATCGCCTCAAGAAGCGCTGACTGCGTCTTCGGAGTCGCGCGATTGATCTCATCCGCAAGAAGAATGTTGCTGAAGATGGGGCCGTAATATGTAAATACCTCTTCACCTTCCTGCACCCTGCGCACCGTAATATCACGGGGCGTTTTGTCGGGTGTCATCTGAATTCTTCCGAAAAGCAAATCTGTGAGAGAAGCAAGCGTTTTGCCCATGAGAGTTTTTCCTCCTCCCGGGGGACCTTTCAAAAGAATGTGTCCTGCGAGCTTTGACGGCTCGACGCGAATTTGTTCGATAACGATTTCACCCCGAACCTGCTTTTTTATCTTTTTTACGAATCCCGGGCTTGAGTCGCCGAGAGAAAAAAGACCAACCACGACGGCTGAAGCAATGCGCTCAAGCGCGTTGCCAACCACGACCTGGCGAATACCCTCGAGAATATCATTTACCTGCTTCAAAACCTTGCGGTGGCGCTCGTGGAGCCGAGAATCGCTCTCCATGGCACGGTATTTCGTTACATCCTTTTTTTCCGTTATTTTCGGCATGATCAGGCCTTTTGTTGTCAACGTACCATGCCCGATATGTACCACAAAAATCGGAAACGCGCAACCCTCGCTTGCAAAAATAAAAAGAGCCGCGTATAGTGCTCATTAATGTCTGACGTTTCCATATTTTCGAAAAAAGATAAGAATTTTCCGCGCCTTCTTACCGAAATTCCCTCCTGCCCCCGGCAATTATATGTAAGAGGAGAACTCCGAAAGGAAGAGCACTGCCTTTCGATTGTCGGAACGCGAAAACCGACCCGCTATGGAGTAGAAACGGCGGAAAAGATCATCCGGGGACTTTCGCGGTCTTCGCGTCTCACGATCGTCAGCGGACTTGCGTCCGGCATCGACACGGTCGCGCATTCCGAAGCGGTCAAAAATGGCCTGCGAACTATTGCGGTCCTCGGAAGCGGAATTGATCATGGCTCGATATTTCCGCCGCAGAATAAAAATCTCGCGGATAAAATCGTCTCGTCGGGCGGCGCGGTCATATCGGAATATCCCGAAGGAGCCCCCGGCCTTCCGCATCATTTTCCGGAACGAAATAGAATTATCGCGGGACTTTCGCTCGGAACGCTTGTTGTCGAGGCAAAAGAAAAATCGGGCGCGCTCATTACGGCGCGCCTCGCCCTTGAGCAAAACCGCGAAGTGTTCGCTGTTCCAGGATCCATTTTTTCCCTGAATTCGTGCGGACCCCACATGCTTATCAAAAAAGGAGCGAAGGCCGTAACGGCGGCGGATGATATTTTAGAAGAACTTTCCGTACCGGTCATGAAAAATCTCGAAACGGAAAAACGCGATGAGGCCGTCGGGCGCGAAGAAAAAATTATTTTAACACTCCTTTCGGACGAACCGCGGAGCGTCCACGAGATTAAAGGCGAAACCGAGTTTTCAACATCGGGTATCCTTTCCGCGCTTACTGTGTTAGAATTGAAAGGATTGGTGAAAAAAACAGGCGCAGACCAGTGGAGTAAAATATGATGCCAATACGATGCAAATTTTATGCCAACCTACGAATTGCGGGTACGATATCATTATTTACAATTCGTTGAATTGGCATTAGGTTCGTAGATTGGCGTCACATTGTTTTGTCAAAAAGTCTTGTTATCGTAGAAAGTCCGACGAAAGCAAAGACAATTTCCCGATTCCTCGGGGACGATTTTATAATTGAGTCAAGCTATGGGCATATCCGCGATCTGCCGTCATATAAACTCGGCGTTGACGTGAATAACGACTTTGAGCCGAATTATGTCATATCGCGAAAGTCTCAGCCGACGGTTAAAAAACTGAAAGTGTGGGCCGCCAAAGCGGATAAAATTATTCTCGCAACCGATGAA
>MHQO01000005.1:14073-26173 GCA_001820675.1 Candidatus Sungbacteria bacterium RIFCSPLOWO2_01_FULL_47_10 | reverse complement strand
CCACCGTCAAAATCTTTTTTCAAAAGAACTTCCGCTTTTTCACGCCCGATCCAATTTCCTGCTTCCATAAAACCAAGTATGCTTCCGATCCATTGGGCCGCCTGAACCGACCCTTCTTTTGTTTTCTCAAGATTCTGCATTTGGTCAATCATCCAAAGGCGATAATTATGAGTATTGCCAGAGTTTCTGGGTTCAGCGTCGGGAAACCAATGAAAAAGATTTTTGGAGATTTCGCGGATCGCATTGGGATAAAACCGCACCTCGTCTACATACAGGCCGACCCCGCGCGTATTGCCGGAAAGTTCATCCTCAAAATGCAGTTTTGCTTTGAGCATCGCCTCTTTTCTGTCCGGAGCATCCAGGAAAAAAACTTTTCGCGACAACGGCCCAAGCGTGCCGTGCATGGAAACCAAAACCGCCCTGAAGAGCTTATCCATTCGTGCCCCCCTCACGAAAAGGAGACAGTTTTTTAAATTCGGCATGCTCCGCACTTCCTGAAAGTCGCCCCAAAAACTCTTTCCACGCTTCGTGATCGCCGGCGGCAAGACGCTCCAGTCTTTCCTCAACGCCTACTGATTCTGTCGTCTCGCCGGTCCAATATCCTCTTCCCCTCAAAGAATCAAGATGTCGGGCAAGAGAAACCACGTTAGTAAACCCATCAGGCGTTGGTGCGGCAAGATACTTATATAATGCGGCAAGATAGTTCCCGACACGTTCCAGCCGTTCTTCATCATGCGCGATATCAGACAATGCATCACTCATGTACGTGTTCCTTTTTTTCAAAAAACAGTCGTATTTAATCTGTAATTGTTTTTATTCCACATGTCAAGTCCGGCAGGCACGACTCGTTTTTTTACATACCATTGACATTTAATTTTAATGTGATAAATTTACCACGGTACCTTTACACACGAAACCAAAAATTCTTACACGAGGAGAATGCAATGGATATAAGCCGAGGGGTTGATGTGGAGTATTACGAACGGCTGGAGAGTCAAAAAGAGCTTGAAGACGCCAGACACCATGAATGCGCGGCGAGAGACGCCTGGGCCTACCGCACCCCATGCGGTTTCTGTCAAAAGGATTACCGCAAATGCGGCATGCTCCTCGCCATTGCTGCACGACGGTTGAACCGTTGCCCTTTCTGCAGCGCAAAGCTTCTTGCCCCTGCTCATGTATTCGAATGCAAAAAGCGTTCTTCCGGCCGTTCTTTTGCGTACGCTCTCGGAGTATACTAATTCCATACAGCGGCTTGCCCCTTAAAACGCCACCCGCGAAATCTCGCGGGTTTTTTCATTCTTTAATTATTCTAAATCTTACTATGCTGAACATCGTAAAACTTCGTAAACTTCTCTAAACAAACGCCCCCGCGAATATGCGAGGGCGTTTTCTCCGATCTAACCTTCCAGTTGTTCCGACTATCCCGAATCCTGTCGGGACCGCACAATCTCAATTCAAAGCTCCGAGATTAACACTTATGTTCCGCGAAGTATAAATCTGGATTCCAGCTTTCGCTGGAATGACATACTTCAGATCGCGAAAAACGACCTAGGGCGACACGTCTTCTCAATCTCGCCTTACTAGCCCGATCCTTGCAGATGTAGGACTTCTGGGGACAAAATCATGCGAGAAGATAAATGTCAAAAATATCCCTAAAAAGAAATGTTCCATGCACAGCTTCCGCTACGCATGCCTTGTTACGACTTCGTCCCTATCACCGAGCTTAGCGTAGTTCGGGTAACCCCGAGTTTCGGCTACTCCCGGCTCTCTTGACGTGACGGGCGGTGAGTACAAAGTTCGAGAACGTATTCAACGCGGCATAGCTGATCCGCGTTTACTAGCGATTCCTTCTTCATGAGGTCGAGTTGCAGACCTCAATCTGAACTGAGGGGCCGTTTGGTGCGATTGGCTCCGCCTTGCGGCTTTGCGACGCATTGTCGGCTCCATTGTTCCACGTGTGTAGCCCAGGGCATCAAAGGGCCACGCTGATCTCGCGTCATCCCCACCTTCCTCTCCTTATACAGAAGCAGTTTCGTCTGACACTTGTAACAGACGATAGGGGTTGCGTTCGTTACCCCACTTAAGGGAACAGTTTACACCACGAACTGACGAGGACCGTGCAGCACCCGTGCTGACATCCTTGTGGTACATCGGGGTTTCCCCCGACTTTTTTCAGCATTTCAAGCCCTGGTGAGGTTCCTCGGTTGTCGTCGAATTGAACCACATGGACCACCGCTTGTGCGAACTCCCGTCTATTCCTTTGAGTTTTAGCCTTGCGGCCGTACTTCCCAGGCGGCAGACTTAACGCGTAAGCTTAGCCACTGAAAGGGTCGATACTTCCAATAGCGAGTCTGCATCGTTTAGGGCGTGGAATACTAGGGTATCTACAATTTTGTTGCGCGCAACAAAATTGAAATTTTAAATTCTAAATTTTCAATTTTAAATGTTGCGGGCGCATCATTTCTGTTGCGCTCTTTGCATTACTGCAAAGTTCGGACTATATCATCACTGAAAGAAAAATTTTGGGCGAGCAAGTTTCCACTCGCCCATCTTACATTTTTCATTCAGGCCCAGCGTATAGTCTCTACGGACTTCCTCTAAAAAGAGGTTGCCTCGGTATTATCCTCCATATTTCTATGGATAGGGTTTTCACCGATACAGCTGAGTTTTTTCTCCGACATTTTCAGTCGGAGGGACTAGTTTCTCACCGCATACCCTGCGGTCCGCTTAAGAGATTTTTTATAAACCAATTCCGGTTCTAAGAGCAGTAAACTTCATCAACAATACACCTTAGAAAATTAGCTTGTTCATCAGTTATATGAAATACATCTACGCCTTGCCACTCAACAGCAACCAACCAAACTTTTTTCTTACCTTTTGACTCTTCTTCAAGCAGCATCAATTTTTTAGCGATCTGTTTAATCGCTTCAACGGAATCACTAGCTTGAACAGTAAGTCGATGCATTTCGGAACTGTTGGTTTCTAAATTTTCCAAACTATAATGCAAAACATATTCTTTCATTGGTTTCTCCTTTCCTTTCTTTAAATCTCTTAAGCAGGCGTTTTTGGTGATGAAATTTCCATCTCTGGCTCGGACATAACGAGCGAGCATTGGAGTACAATTTTCCATTGCGGAGATTTTTGCAACAGCAAGCCGAGTGTGCGAGCAACGCAAGAAAAAGAGGTACTGCTGTCCAAAATCGTAGCTGGAAAATTTACTTCAAGGCGAGCGCGTAACTATCCAAAACCCGAGTGAAAAATTTCACATCAAAAACGCGAGCGTCAATCCTATTCTCTCCCCACGCTTTCGTCTCATGAGCGTCAGGACAGGCCCAGCATATTGCCTTCGCTTTTGGTGTTCCCCACGATATCAACGGATTTCACCCCTACACCGTGAGTTCCATATGCCTCTACCTGCCTCCAGTCTTGCCGTTTCCAATGCGGCCTCAACGTTGAGCGTTGAGATTTAACACCGGACTAACAAGACCGCCTGGAGACCCTTTACGCCCAATAAATCCGGATAACGCTTGACGCCTTCGTATTACCGCGGCTGCTGGCACGAAGTTTGCAGCGTCTTATTCTATCGGTACGCTCAATCCGACCCTTTTTAGGTTCTTGACATTACTAATAAATAATGTATAATTAGATCACTGTTCTCAACCCACGGAGGTAATAAGATGAAATCAGGGTTTCTTCCTAATTTACTCGAGGCTTGTTTCATTTTCTGGGTAGGATTTAGTTACTTACCTGAAAACGGTTTATTCTCACAGTTCTTTGCATGGTTCTCTATTTTTGTCGGAAGTTTGAGTCTGTTATCTGTTAATAGAAATAACAGACCAAGTAATCTATTCTCTTAGCGCGTGGTCGCACTAAGAGTTTTTTTGTCAAAAATTAAACCCAAAAAGGGCCGGACTTGTTCCCGATAAAAAGGAGTTTACGACCCGAAGGCCTTCATCCTCCACGCGGCGTCGCTCGATCAGGCTTTCGCCCATTGTCGAATGTTCTTGACTGCGGCCACCCGTAGGTGTACGAGCCGTGTCTCAGTCTCGTCGTTGGGAATCGGGCTCTCACCCTCCCTACCCGTCATCGCCTTGGTGGGCCATTACCTCACCAACTAGCTGATAGGACCGAGGCTCCTCCCCGAGCGGCTCTTGCGAGCCTTTAATGGTAACCGATTTCTGTTCGCAAAAGCCGCTCGGAAATTCTAAATCCTAATATCTAAATCCTAAACAAATTCAAAAATTTTCCTTCTCGGAAAATTCCCGGGCTCTGCCCGTCAAAAGCAAAACTTTTTGCTTTCGACCCAAAATCCAAAACTCAAAACACGGGTTTTGGATTTTGAAATTTGAATTTTTATATTGTTTAGAATTTAGGATTTTGAATTTAGGATTTCTACAAAACCCTTGTAAACATAAATCGGCTACCATGCCATTGGGTATTAGCTCCGCTTTCGCGGAGTTATTCCCAACTTGGGGGTAGATTCCAAGGTAATACTAACTCGTTCGCCACTCCCAGCCCCACTTTTGATCTTATAGTAAACTTTTTTGTATTCTTTTTAACAACTTTTGTTTTGCACTACCGTGATGTTTTAATTTATTTTCACGAGCTAATGCATTTTGTCTATCAATATACATTTCTGCATACCGCAATACCCATTCACCGGAAATACGATGGGTGGCTGTTGTTTGGCCAATATTGTGTTCAAACAATCTTCTTTCTAGATCATTGGTACAACCAATATAAATCTGTTTATTTTGCGTATGTTGAATGATGTAGACAAAATGCATATTCTTTCAGTATCACAATTTGTATCAGATCAAAAGAGGGGCTGGGCGTTCGACTTGCATGCCTTATCCACGCCGCCAGCGTTCATCCTGGACCAGGATCAAATCCTCAATAAAAATTAAAATGTGCTGACCTCATGTTAGAGCGTCAGATTTTTTAATTTAGTTTAAGTCGGAACAACTGGAAGGCAACAACCCATCCAGTTGCTTACCCTGCAAATAAAACTCACTATTTTGCAGGGTTATTTTTTTATCAAAGTCCATTCCGTTCGGAAATATTGACTAAACAAAACACCCACGCAAAACTCCTTATTAAGAGACTTGCGCGGATGTTTTTGCTTTCTGAATTGACAACATCTTCAAAAAGCAGCAACTCGATTTTTAATTTTGCCGACGGCTCTCTCTATGCCCTGCCACCGGCGAAACAAAACTTTTCCATATTACTTTCATTATACTCGGAAGAAACCTAATGTCAATGCCCGAAAATATTGCATAAAATCGTTATTTCTATCATACTATCCCCAGCATACGCACTTTAACAAAAGGGCTAACAATGGTCAATACCCTGACAGACAGCTCAGCGCCCCGCGAAAACAGGACTAAGAAAAAAATATATGTGTTGTTCCTGACTCTTTTTTTGAATCTTGCCGTCTCAATCGTGAAAATCGCGGTAGGATTCGCAACAGGACTACTGAACCTTGTTGCGGACGGCGCGCATTCCTTGCTTGATACGCTCTCAAATCTTGTCGGTATTGCGGCAATCGCGATTTCCGGAAAACCGGCCGATGAACGATACCCGTACGGCTATTCCAAATTCGAAACCGGAGGCGTTATGATCATTTGCATATTCTTAGGCATCGCGTTTATCGAAATTCTCCATCTTGCCTATGACCGCCTAATGAACCCGATTATGCCTGACTTCGGCACTGCAACAGTTATGCTCGTTGCCGCAACGATTCCGGTAAATATTTTTGTCTCATGGTATGAACACAAAAAAAGCGAGGAGCTCGAAAGCGATTATCTCCATGGAGATGCGCATCATACGTTAAGCGACGTAGGTATTTCCATCTCGATTCTCGTCGGCTTATTCCTCATTAAAACATACGGATGGCAGATGGCGGACCTGTTTATCGCGCTTGTTATCGCCTTCCTGATTGGCGTTGCTTTTCTGAAAAATTTCAAAAATGCAATGGCAATCCTCTGCGATGCGCGCGTCATACCGGAGGAAGAAATAACCGATTTCGTCCTGTCGCTTGATGGGGTTCGTTTCTGCCATGCCGTCCGGTCGCGAGGCAGGCCGGATGCATTTTTCATGGATCTTCATATTGGTGTTGACAAAGATATGACGGTCGAAAAAACTCACGATGACGTATCGCACAGGATTAAACTCGCGCTTAAAAACCGATACCCGGGCCTTCGGTCCGCAAACATTCAAACCGAACCCGACACACCGGAAGCGCGATCGCGCATCCGAAGCGTATTTAAAGATAAAGATTATTAAAACGGCTCATGAGCCGTTTTTGTTTTCTGCAAAAAGAAGGTATGATATCGTTATTGTCCGGTTCTTTGAATATCGGAGCAAAAAATGAACGAATTTCTGGCCCAATTCTGGCTTGCGCTCCTTCTCATGATATACATTTGGAAATTTTCTGTGATTCCGGTTTTTATCGGCTTTGAGATATCTCTTTATACGCATAAGCCGCGATATGTCTTTTATGGGCTCCTTATTGCCTATATTGCCTGTCTGACATATACCCTTTTCACTTTCTATGCGCCTCTTGATGTGGTTTTTCCCGCACCCGACCTCGTCGTATGATCCCGCCCGATTGCGGGATTTTTATTTTTCAGCACTCCCGCCGAATGACCCAAATCGCATAATCACGCCGTGTGAAAGGAGCGACACAATGACAAAGAATATCGCAAGAGAAAAAAACACGCGCGCCACATCCACAAACCCAATACCGGCCATATCTCCGAATATCAGCATGACACACCCCGTAAGATAAAAAAAGAACTTGATTCGGTCAAAAGATAATTTCCCATAACCGCCCAGGCGATCTTTGGCCGCCTTCATGAAACCCACACCAAAGCCACGCAAGACTATTTCATATCCCTTGAGAATCTCGATTGTGATCGCGCCGACAATGAAAGATGTGATGATGCCCGCTTCGGCTGGACTCCGCATGATCACGCCCGCGGTAACTACCAAAAAAAGAAAAAGGTCGCGGGCGCCGTCAAGCATTCCCCCGAATGAGGTAATCTTATCCGACGCCCTGGCAACCATGCCGTCGAACATATCGGATAAAGCGGCACAGACAACGGCCATGAAAAGAAATAGCGGCCGCGCGCCAGTAAAAAGGCCGATAGCGAAAAGCGCGGTGAAGACAGCGCCGCCGAGCGTTACCGCGTTCGGATGAATTCCGAAGCGGACAAAAACTGCGACTATCGGCTGAAAAAAAGAATCGCGCCGAGATGTCTCAAAAGAGTTTACGGCGCCGATTAAAGAAAAAAGTATATTCTTGGAAAAGAAAAACGGAAGTATAAAAAATCCGATTCCGAACACTCCGATAAAAAAGGGGGCAGTAATCATGTGTTGAAAAATATTATTCATTGGAATACTTTCCAATTATTTTTTTATACTCCCACGCACTCGGACGGATTTTTCTTTCCATTGTTCTGTAATCCACCTCCACCAAGCCGAAGCGGGGCCAGAAACCGTCGCTCCATTCAAAATTATCAAGCAGGGACCAATGAAAATATCCCCTAATATCAACACCTTCTTGAATTGCTTCGGCAATCCATTTCAAATGTTCAACAATGAACCAAGAACGATTATTATCACGAGAATCAGCAAGACCGTTTTCAGTAATATAAATCGGCTTATTATATTTCTTCAATGCGCGAAGCATATAATAAATTCCGGGCGGATACAAAGACCACCCCATATCAGAAATTTTTTCCGTTTCAATCTTAGAATATCCGAAATTAACGCGATAATGCGAATAATAATTAAAACCAATAAAGTCTTGGTGCTCCCGAATCGCGTTGAGAAATGCATAATTTTTCCGCCATTCGCCAAATCGTTTTAATGCCCAATTCACAAAATTATTCTTCTCCATTTCAAAAAAACTCATATTATGCGCAATGCCAACCTGCGCATTAGGATGTATACGTTTTATGACACTGTACGCTATTTTATGGGCCTTAATTAGATTGCTGGAAACACGAAGATACGAAAAAATACTTTTTTCCTGCGGAGGCCACCTGCCTTCAAGATATGAAATTTTCGCAAAAACCAACGGCTCATTTAACGTCATCCAAAAAACAACATCTTGATTTAGTACTGAAACTACTCTTTCAACATAGCGACTAAAATACGGAATTATCTTTTTTGACTTCCAGCCCCCTT
Organism: Candidatus Sungbacteria bacterium RIFCSPLOWO2_01_FULL_47_10; assembly: GCA_001820675.1. Classification (GTDB taxonomy): domain Bacteria; phylum Patescibacteriota; class Minisyncoccia; order Sungbacterales; family GWA2-42-14; genus 2-01-FULL-47-10-A. Next base: position 17,980 of record MHQO01000005.1, on the reverse strand, counting down.
TATCACGAAGCCATACCGGTACAGGCCAATGCCAAAGTGTCACAAACGGCTCAAGGCCGCGTTCGCGCAACGCCTTAATAACTTGGCGATAATGCTCAATTTCCGCCTCGTTAAACTTTCCTTCTTCCGGCTCAATTCGCGACCATTCAATGGAAAAACGGTGAGCGTTGTGGCCCAAGGACTTTGCAATATCAAAATCTTCCTGAAAACGGTTATAGTGGTCGCAGGCATTCCCAGAAATATAATTTTCAAGATCAAGCGGTGTCGGCAACTTTTCAAAAATATGCGGAGGGAACCGTTTTCGAAAGTTTGGGTCTTTTATTCTTAATTCCAAATTCTTTATTCTTAATTCTGACCGCTCCCACTCCGTCCAGTCATTATGATTCCCCCCCTCAACCTGATGCGCAGATGTCGAGGCGCCCCAAAAGAAATTTTTTGGAAACCCGAATTTCTCCATGCATTGATTATATCAGTATGAGTGCAAATATAAAAACCGTCCTGTTAATCAAGACGGCCGTCTTTGGTGTTGATTTTTTCGCGCAACCGCTGAAGCACTTCATCAAAACTCATTTTCGACAACAGGCGATTAAACTGCGCACGATAACTGGACACCAGACTCATATTGAACGGAGAGGAAATATAAATATCGTAAATCCTCCACCTTCCTTCGGAAAGACGCATTCGGTAATCCACAAACAACTCGTCTTTTCCTTGGGCGAATATCCGCGAATGTACGATTGCATATCCTTCGTTTACGTCCTCACCCGTAAAATCAATAACGGCACCTTTCATCGCATTCAGGCGAGAAAAATATGCTTTTTCAATAAGTTCGAGGAATAGCGGACCGAATTCATTCAACCGATCCTTGTTTGAAGCAAAATGAATTCCAAGAGCCCGTTTCGACATTTCATCCCTGTCGATCACATACAAAATTGCGGTCTTCAACTTCTGCTGGCGAATGGCATCCGGCATTGTTTCGTCATTCAACAGCCGTAAAACCTTATTCATCATAGACCGCACTTCTTCGGTCGGCTGCGGAACTGCCATAGCGCGGGAAACGGATACGCATACGGTAAAAATCGCCACGGCGGCAATAACCAGTATCTTCCGTTTCATGGGGAACCTCACTTATCAACGAGCCGTTGTCTTTACGATACATACTATGCGGCACATTTGCAAACATCTCCCTTGTGTTTTCTTTTATCTTATTCTAATTCCCGGCTCTCGTTCTTTGTCATCTTCCTTTCTTTCCATTCCCACGGGATGAAGTTCGTTTGATGTGAGATTCGCGCCAGGCGGCAATTTTTTTATGATCTCCGGACAATAACACCCTTGGCACACTATAGACCTTTTTGTGCAATTGAAAAATTTCCGGGCGCGTATAAACCGGAACGCCGACTCCGAATCTTTTCTCTTCAAGCGACTCTCCTTTACCGAGAAAACCGGGAATATGACGGGAAACCGCATCAACAACCGCCATTGCGGGAAGTTCGCCGCCGGTAAGAACATAGGGACCAACGGACAAATTTTCAATTTTAAATTTTAAATTTTCAATGACCTTTTTAACTCGTTCATCTATACCCTCATAGTGTCCGGCGATCATAATGATACGGTCGAATTTTTTTGCGAAGTCCGCCGCCATCCTTGCGTCAAACTGTTTTCCAGTCGCCGAAAAAAGAATAATTTTAGTTTTGGATCTTTGGATTTTGGATATCGGGATTTGTTTGAGATTTGGGCTAAAGCCCGTCGGGCTCGCCCGATTAGGGATTTGTGATTTGTGATTTGTTTTAAAAATCGATTCAATCGCTTTTACAATAGGTTCGATTTTCAAAACCATTCCGGGTCCTCCTCCGTAAGACCTGTCATCGACTTTTTTATGTTTATCGCTGGCAAACTTGCGCAAATCATGAACGCGAATATCCGCGATTTTTTTATCGCGGGCGCGTTTAAGCATTGAGGTGTTTAAATATGACTCGAATGCTTCGGGAAAAATTGTGAGGATGTCAAACCTCATATATATTGCGATTAATATTCTTTTAATAAAACGAAAAACCGCGCCACTGTATTGTAGCACGGTTTTTCATATTTCGTAAGAATCTTTAGAGTCTCAAATCGTCGACGACTTCGTCAACCGAAGTTCGTCTCTCCATTCGCGGACCTGGACCTCTTCCGCCTTCCGGTTCCTCAATCTTCAAGTTCACGCGGGCATTATTTTTGATACCCACCACTCGAAGCAAAGTCCGGATGGCTTTTGCGGTGTTGCCGTTTCGTCCGATCACCTGCCCCATATTTTCGGGGGCCACCTTGAGAGTCAGAAGAACCCCCATCTCATCAACTTTCCGGTCTACCTTGACGGACTCCGGATTGTCAACAAGGGACTTGACGACGAATTCCAAGAATTCCGCGTCTGCAAATCCACCTCGTGCCATAGTATCTCTCGAATGTTCACTAATTTTGCCACGAATCTCACAAATCAGTTACAGATATTCGTGTCATTAGTGCCCATATTCGTGCATATTCGCGATATATCGCAGTAGTTCGACCGCCGCCGACCAGGGATTCCTCCTCCCTCCCGGAAATGTGGAATTAAGCCCCCTCTGGCATTGACTACCGTATTATTCTTATTATAGCAAAACCACAAAAAAAGTCAAGACTGACTGACTGCGTTTGTGATATTTTTTCCTTTATGACTAAAACATGCTTGCTTTGTCCGGCTGACTTGAAGGCACAAATAAGAAAACACTTACCGTCACGAGAAAAAACGCGGCAACCGGAATAACGTATGACGCAAGACTCAGAGGATCGAGAAAAGACGCGCCAATAGCAATCGCGATATATGCAACCCCGAGAGACATTGCATATGCGCCCCGCAGTTCCTTTTTGGAAGAAATCTTTACTCTTCTCTTGAGCAAAAGATACGCACCGACAAGTATGAGGGGAAATTGAATCATGCGGACGAAATTAAAACTTTACCTGCGGCACCGCTTTCTCGCCTTCGTCCATATCGAAGAATTCCGCTTTTATGAATCCGAACATGCTTGCAACCAGATTCGACGGGAATGAATCGATTTTGATGTTGAAATCACGCACGTTGCCGTTATAAAATCTGCGCGATGCCTGAATTTTGTTTTCCGTATCGGCAAGCTCGCGCTGTAAATCCAAAAAGTTCGCGTTCGCTTTCAAATCCGGATAATTTTCCGAGACGGCAAAAAGGGTTTTGAGCGTGCTTGAGAGCATATTTTCCGCCTTTGCGTGCTCCTCGGCAGTTTTCGCGCCCATGGCCGCAGTACGCGCGTTCGTTACGTTTTCCAAAACTCCTTTTTCGTGTGTCGCATATCCTTTGACCGTTTCAATAACATTAGGAATCAGATCATACCGCCGTTTTAACTGCACTTCGATATCCGACCACGCTTCTTCAATCCGCTGTTTCCCGCGGATAAGGGCGTTATATATTGCAATCACGCCGATGACAATAACGGCAATAATTGCGACGGCTACATATATTGGGCTCATAATCGTCACCAACAATCAACAAAAGACAATCTACAACACATTGATTTGTAGTTTATCAATTGCAAGGATTGCGAATTTTACGTATCTTTTTTAAGTATACAAAACAAGAAAGCCTTTGACAAACTACTACTGCGCCATGAACCGCATAGGAGGTGGCGAATACCCAAGCTATCTGACCATACTGTAAATTATCTGGGACGGAGTACGTTTAAGTGGAAAAATATGCACATGAGGTCGTAAAATATTGGAAAGTATGAAAATACGATTTCTTCTTTCTAACTCGCCCCACCCCCTCCTCCTCCTCCGCCTCCGCCGGCACCCCCTCCGCCTGCTCCTCCCCCGCCACCGGCGCCGGATGAGGAAAAAGCGCTGGTGAATGAAGAAGAAAAACTTG
>MHQO01000005.1:7572-14064 GCA_001820675.1 Candidatus Sungbacteria bacterium RIFCSPLOWO2_01_FULL_47_10 | reverse complement strand
TAGCCCTCCGCCCACATAACCCCCTCCCACATACCAAGACGGGGCAGTCATGTGAAGCGACTCAAATGCGCGGGCCCATTTTTTCTCAACGCCGAAGATCATGGCATAGGGCAGATATTGCTCGAACGTTTCCGGAGTCAAATTTTGCATGCGGTATTTTTCCGCGGTCTCGAGGTACAGTTTAAATCCGAGCCAGTCTTCTTTTAAAATGTTTCCTTCGCGCGACAGGCGCGCTTCATATCCAATATATGACCAAAGCCCCAGAGAACTAACGGCAAGAGACACCAAGACAACAATAACTTGAAACATTTCCGGCCCGAAGTATTCAAGAATAGTCATGCCAAAGGATATGAACAAAGATAAAAATATCCAGAGCGCAATCAAAATTCTTCCTTTTATCCTTTCACGTGTCAAACCGATTTCGTATGCTCCTGTATCGTGTTCTGTTTCCGCGTAAAGGTTTTTCTTCATTTCCAGAATTTTTAAATACAGTTGCTGTGCGGTTTCACTGTCCCTTTTCAGCTCCTTTGTTGAGAAAAGGTCCGTTTCCGGTTCTTTGCCGGAAAAAATTCTGTATTTACGCAAAAAAAGAATCCGCAGAAATTCCGCTTCATAATCCTCCAGCGCCGTATAATCCGCGCTGGGTTTAGCCGGCCTGATAATATAATTGGGCGGAAAGAAAAATTCTTTAATACCGGCCCATGCGGTCAACCGCCTCCGGACATTTATCAATAATACCGTAAAAATAAGAACGGCCGAGGGAAAGAAAACAAAAAATGAGCCAAAGATATATCCGTCGCTCTTTGCAAGAACAAGAGCACCTCCTATGACCGAAAGCAAAAAAATAAATACAAAAATCACGAGCAAGGTGAGGGCCCTTAAGAAGTCCCTTAACAGCGCTCCGTCTTTTTCAATCGTCAGATACCCCCTCACCGCCAGATCCACAACTGTTGCCGCAAGACCTTTTTCGGTCAGGCGCTCCTTGCAAATGACTTCTGCCATTGCCGGGCGCAGGTTCTGCGGCGGCTCGTATTGCGGAATGATCGTTCCGCGGCCTTTTGCGAATTTTTCTTTGACGAGCCAGAAACCGAGTCCGTAGAGAAACGCGCACACGACAATCAGAACGGACAGGAGGTATCCGTAATTCATTTTTACAAAGCCCAGCCAAAATGACGATTGGCTCACGGATCCTTTCGGCCACGATACATCAACGGTAAAATCTTCACCTGCCTGAAAATTTTCGGAACGGAATGATGCGGTTTGTGATGCCTCGGAATATGACTGCAAGATGGGCACTTCAAGATTCCTGTATGAATAGAGTCCCACGTCGTTCATATCAAATTGTTCAGGCAATATCACGGCCGCCTCCGCCACCGATACCGGAACATCGTAGTCGGTGAAGATGTTCCAATATAGCCGGTCCTGTTCCCCGCCGAACTCGATTCCGCCGTGAATCGTATATTTCAACATCCATTCGTGTTTCGTGTCGGCCAAGTCATAATACCATTCGATATTCATTGCCCCGCCGCTTGAATAATATGTATATTTTCCCCAACTCGAAGGATTGAGTTTTTCGAGCCGTTTTCGGCTGTATTCAAGCGGACTGCCGGACGCGCCATCCCACATGCCGATATCGCTCACAGTGCTGATACTTCGATACGGAATACTTCTCCATCCCTGATGAAAACTTCCTCTGTAGTTGAACACTTGGCGCTCTTCGACGTCGAATGTCGAGTTCTCATTCACGCGAATGATCATTGAGATCAGATCGTATCGGTATTGTTTTGTTTGTGCGAGTACATTTTGAAAGAAAAAAACAAAAACAAAAATCAGGCACAAAAAGGCCGACAGATTTAAAATTTTTTGTTTTGTTCCCATCATCTCTATTATACACTTCCCCCTCATCTTAAAAAGATAACAGTCCTTGACAAAATTCACACCACAGAATACACATAGAATACGTTGGTCTTTGGCAGACAGAGGATGCAATGAAAGCACTGCTTTCTATCATCTTTCTTGGCATAGCTCTTATACCAACGTGGATTTGGGTCATTGCGTATAATTTTTTATCGCCTGAGAGTTTTAAACTGGTCTTCTTTGGCCTTGTCGTATGGTTCCTTGTCCTTGGCGCAATCCAGATTGTCTTACTTGTTGTCTGGGTTGCCGTTGTCGTCATAATGATTTGGGGTCGCGCGTAAGACGCATTCTGCGTCTTTTTTCTTGGTCCGGATTCTCTCAAAAAAGTTCTCAAAAAAAATTGACAAATCTAAAAAACAGCGTTACGTTTTAATCAACGTTCTTCAACAAAAGGACATAACGAGATGAGCAGAAAAAGCGGCCTCCTGCAAGGGAAACACGCATTAATCACCGGCGGAGCACACGGCATTGGCCGGGCAATTGTAAAGGAGTTTCTTTCCCAGGGAGCGACAGTTTCTTTTTTTGATGCCGACAGGGAAGGGTCCATTGCTCTTTTATTGGAAATGCGAACGAAACGGCTCTACGGTTATCATGTGGATATTTCAGATGAATATGATGTAATCGGGAATCTCCACCGTAAAAAGCTGCAAAATGTTGACGTTTTGATAAATAATGCGGGCATAGATCTTCCGTGTTCTTTCACGGACGCAACCAGGTCCAACTGGAAAAGAGTTATTGATGTCAACCTTCATGGTTCAAAAAATGTAACCGCGACTGTTGCAAACCAGATGAAAAAACAAAAGAATCATGGATCAATTATCTTTATTACGTCCGTGCACACAGCCCAGGCGTTTCCGGGAGGAGCGGCCTATGACGCGTCAAAGCACGCACTTATCGGACTGATGCGGGTCTTGGCTCTTGAGCTCGGTCCATATGGAATTCGGACAAACGCAATCGCGCCGGGCTTTATCTACCCGACAAATATCAACAAGCACATGACACCCGCTTTGGCAAAAGCGGCAAAGAACGGAATCCCGCTTTCGCGCCACGGCTCGCCGGAAGAGATCGCCTCGGTCGCGGCATTTCTCGCATCAGACAATGCATCCTATATCAACGGCGCCGAAATCCGCGTTGACGGCGGCCTCTCGATAAAAAACGCACTTTTATAGACCATGTTCGAAAAACTGCCGGAGCTAACCGGCAATTTTTTTATTCCGTATTTTCTCCTCCCACTCCCCTAATGGGTTGCCTGTCATGATTTTCTGAACTCAAAGGGGAGTCAAATTGCCGAGAACGGCTTAATTGGGGGGTTGTAAGGTCGCCCCCTTGGTGAAGAAATGACAGGCGAACCGTTAATAATCCATTCCTCCCATTCCCCCCATCCCTCCCGGCGGCATTTGCGGCATTGGACTCTCCTTTTTTGGTAATTCCGTAACCGCCGCCTCCATCGAAAGAAACATCGCCGCAATCGATACCGCATTCTCGAGCGCCATGCGCGCAACTTTCACCGGGTCAACGATTCCCGCTTTGACCATATCGGGGGAAATCACATCTTTTGCCGCGTCATACCCGGCGTTGGATTTCGGATCGGCCGCAAGTTTTTCTTTTATTTTCGAGACAATTTCTCCCTGCCGCTTTCCGGCGTTCGCCGCAATCTGCGCCATGGGCTCTTCAAGCGCCCGGAGTAAGATAGTATAGGCCGCTTTCATTTCATCTGTCATCTTTTCTTTTTCACCGGCGGACATTTTCTTCCATTCCTCTTCTATGGAAACCGCGGCCTTCAAGTATGCCGTTCCTCCTCCGGGAACAATCCCTTCGGCAAGGGCCGCCTTAGTTGCGGCAACCGCATCTTCCAGTTTGAGCTTTACATATTTCATTTCAGTTTCCGTTGCCGCACCGACTTTAATAATCGCGACTCCGCCGGAAAGCTTCGCGAGCCGTTCCTCGAGCTTCTCGCGGTCAAATTCCGACGTTGTCCGCTCAACCTGCGACTTTAACTGCTTCACCCGCTTGTCAATATCCTGCTTTTTCCCCTCTCCGCCGATAATCGTCGTATTATCCTTATCCGCGACAACGCGCCTTGCCCGCCCAAGCATGTCCAAGTCCGTATTTTCGAGTTTCAACCCGACTTCTTCCGAGATGACCTTGCCCCCTGTAACAACCGCGATATCTTCGAGCATTTCTTTTCTCCTGTCGCCGAATCCGGGCGCTTTTACCGCAAGGGCATTAAACCCGCCGCGTAGCCGATTCACAACCAGGGTCGCAAGCGCATCACCCTCAACATCATCGGCAACGATAACAAGCTCCTTTTTGCCGGTTTTTGCAAGCTTTTCCAAGAGCGGCAAAATATCCTGAATGCTCGATATTTTTTTATCCGTTATCAATATGTTTGCATCCTGCATGACCGCCTCCATCCGTTCGGCATTTGTCACCATATAGGGCGAAACATATCCGCGGTCAAACTGCAGTCCTTCAACGACCTCCTTTTCAATGCCGGTTCCTTGCGATTCCTCAACGGTAATCGCGCCATCCTTTCCGACTTTTTCGATCGCCTCGGCGATGATTTTGCCGAACTCTTCCGATTCTGCCGAGATCGTCGCAACTTGCGCAACTTCTTCCTGCGTTTTTATTGGCTTGGCGCATTTCTTCAATTCCGCAACCGCTTTTTTTAATGCTTCTTCAAGACCTCTTCGCAAACTCACCGCGTTTACGCCCGCAAGAGCATAGCGGAGCCCTTCGGTGATAACCGACTGCGCTAAAATCGTCGCGGTCGTTGTTCCGTCGCCAACCTTATCGTTGGTTTTTGACGCAACCTCTTTAATAAGCTCTGCTCCGAGATTTTCGAATTTATCTTCAAGCTCAATCTCTTTTGCGATTGATACGCCGTCGTTGGTAATGGTCGGCGCGCCATATCCCTTATCAAGGACAACGTTGCGGCCTTTTGGGCCGAGCGTTACTTTAACAGTATTTGCGAGCGTATCCACGCCGCGCTTCAGGGCGTGACGCGCTTTTTCATCGAATAAAATTTGTTTAGCCATGATTTTTTTAAAACTTTAAATCCTAATATCGAAATTCTAAACAAATTCAAAATTCTAAATTCCAAAATATAAAACGGGCGTTTTTGAATTTTGGATTTTGAAAATTGGGATTTATTTAGGATTTAGGATTTAGAAATTAGGATTTGCAATTTTTGATTATTCCAAAATTGCCAATATATCTTCCTCTTTTGCAATCAAATACTCTTTCTCGTCGACCTTGATTTCATTCGGGCCGTATTTGGTGAAAAGCACCTCATCGCCGACCCTCACGCTCATTGGGCTTTTTTTCCCGTTGTCCATTAGCTTTCCCGGGCCGACGGCAACGACTTTGCCTTTTTCCGGCCGTTCTTTCGAAGCGGTTTGGGGTAGATAAATCCCCGACTTTGTCTTTTCTTTTTCCTGGTCGAGGGGTTCAATCAAAACCCGGTCGCCAAGGGGTTTTATATTCATTTTTGACATATTTTCACTAATCAATCGCAAATTTTATCGCTAATAATCGCCAACGATTAGAGATCGTTCGCGAATAAATTAGAGACTGATTAGGGATTATTGTTAATTAGCAGTCTGATCTTCAGAGTGCTAAATTCAAATATACGCGATTTTGTTATCAACAGTCAAGTATTGACAAAAAAATATAGCATGTTACTAATAACTGACCATCAATGAACGAATAAGGAGAGGTGGTATGGCGCGATTACTTGCGATTGGACTCTTTCTCATTGTTACACTTTCCGCATGCGGAAACTTGTCCTCATCAGACCCCTCCACTGCCGGACCCATCGTTGTGCCGGTAGATTACGGTTCGGGTGTTCTTTACTTCAATGCCGCAGAGTCGACATTCGGAAAAAGTCTTGCGTATTATCAGAAACACAATCCCGGACTCGAAATAATTTGTTTGTCTTCGGACAATACAGGTGTTTACGGGACCACGAGTGGATACTGGGTAATTATAAAATCACGATAAATAATCATCGGGGGGCGCTTTGCGTCCTTTTTTTGTATTTTCATGGCACGGCACATGACCGCTCTACCAAGTCGTTGAATACTCTATAACCACAAGCAAGGACGCAAGATAATATGTCTCTCTCTTCGCCACAGCGCGACATTGTTTCCGAAGTCGGACTTCCTTCGGAAGATTTTTGCTTGCAAAAAACGCAATAATCCGTTACATATCATGTAGTTTCTTTTACAGTATTTGAAACGAAAGGTATCACGACCCGGTGAAAAGTAAAGAAGAACGGCGTGACCGGCTTCTCCGCGTGCGGCGAAAATACCGCGCGGGAATTGGAAAAATTGATACCCTCTTGAAAGAACTTGGAGACCGCGCCAAAGATCCTCTTACGGCGAGCGAGTTCAAAAAACGGGACCCCATCATCCAGCGTATTTTTTTTATTCCCCTCATGCACCGAATGGGTATTACGGCAAATCATATTTCGTACGTTGGATTTATTCTCGTTACCGCATACAATATCCTCACGGCGCTGGGTTTCTATCCGGTAGCTTTTGCAACAGGATTTCTTGGTGTGTTAACTGATAT
>MHQO01000005.1:7261-7496 GCA_001820675.1 Candidatus Sungbacteria bacterium RIFCSPLOWO2_01_FULL_47_10 | reverse complement strand
GTGGACCGTTCCTTTGCAAATTTCTTTCAAAGAAATCTTTTCCCGGTCATATGTGCACGACGCATACGAACGCTTCTCTCGCTTCTGCCTCATGGAGCTTCAGACGGACTTTTGGGGCCGCGCGCAATTCATAACGCTCGTTATCGGTGTATTGTTGCTTTTTCTCGGAAAGTTTCTCGTTGCAGATTCGCTTATATCTTTTTCTTATGTCTTTTTTGTAGGAACAATTACGCTT
>MHQO01000005.1:0-7244 GCA_001820675.1 Candidatus Sungbacteria bacterium RIFCSPLOWO2_01_FULL_47_10 | reverse complement strand
AAAAGCAGAAGACGACGATGAAACCGATACCGGAAAAGGTGGGGTGTAATGCTTTCAAAAAAATCGATTCCGAACACTTTGTCCTTCTTGCGAATCGCAATGACCTTTTTCATCGTCGCGGCCATATCCCATTCCCTCTATGCGCCGGCCTTCCTCATTCTCATCGCCGCCCTTATTACCGATTGGCTCGACGGACTCGCGGCTCGCGCGTTTGACGCAAAAAGCAGATTCGGAGAAATTATTGACCCCATTGCGGACAAAGCGCTTTACGGAGGCACGCTCGGCGCAATCTACTGGTACGCGGGAGTTTCGCCCCTTTTGTGGGTTATTCTCTTTACGCTCGCGCCCGAAGGGATACTGACCCTGCTTCGGTGCATGAATATCCGGGGAGCCGCAACGGTCGTGGGTAAGATAAAAATGGTTCGCCAATCGGCATCCATGATCATTCTCATGCTTGGCCTGGTGTTTTTGAATCAGTCCCTGCTGATATTCGGCATTGCCGTATCGGCAACGGCAGTTATTTTTTCCTGGATGAGTCTTCTCTCGCAAATCATCGCATTTGAAAAAACCGCGTAATACACATACGCGGTATTTTTTATCGAATCCCCGTTGAGCCAAATCCCCCGCTCCCGCGCCTGGTCTCTTCCAGCCCTTCCACAGATTCCACAACAACAAGCTCGGGAATACTCGCAGGCATAAACACAATTTGCGCAATACGCATTCCCAAAAAAAGATCGAACGAATGCTGATTCCTGTTATCCACAATCACCCCCGCCTCCCCGCGGTAGTCGGGGTCTACGGTACCCGGAGCATTTGAAACCAAGATTCCATATTTTGACGCAAGTCCGCTTCGTGGCAACACCCAATAAAACATTGGAAACTGCATTTGCGTAAGAAAACCGACTCCGACAAGAACACGTTCGTTGGGTTCCATCCGATACATCAGCTGATTTCCTTCCTCGGCTTGCTTTACATGAACGTGACGCTCGACAAGAGGATCTTCGGGCCAAACCCGAAAATCGAAAAGGGTTTTTCGCAAATTCGGGTTTGCAGGATCTGTTTCTGTCGGGGATACAACCGCGCGAATCCGCGCATCGAACCCAACCGAACCCGAAGTCATGCGCTTCGGAAGGCGCCCGCCGGGTAACACAAAAATCTTAACTTGCGCATTCTCGCTCACAATGACCCCTCTCAAATTCAAAGAGCTTACTGTTTACATTACCAGACTCATTAAAAATTTCAATTCCTGCTGAAAATTTTTCACATTCGCGGCAAGACAAAACACATCGATTTACCTTTCGGCTTCGGATGAGTCATGGATTCGCCCCGTATGTCGCATATAAATAAAACCGCGGCGTACCACGGTTTTTTGGGAAATCGTCATTGGGGATCTAAAATTTCTTTATCCATAAACAATATAAACCCTTCACCATAACACGCTTCGACGAAGGGACGGAGGAGTACATATTCGTCCGCAACCGCCTTACGACTTTCCCGGGACGAATCGCCATAAAACCTCCCCAAGAGAATGTGCGGCAGAACATCAATGTTAATTTCTCCAAAACGATCGCATTGCACATGTTTCGGCTGATCGTTTTTCCGGTCCCGAACGTAAATCTCCCCGAACACAATGGGTTTTCCGCATATTTTGCATTGCTTGCCGTCTTCCACTGGCAAATCTCCCTGCTTGAATGAAAGGACCATTCGATATTGTAAGCTCTGCGCTTGAAAAAAACAATGATAAACATCTCCAAAAGAATGCTGTGCGGCTTTGCAAATGAAGCTTTTTTGATATAATGAAAGAGTGGTCCTTGAAAACCAACACGGGAGTAACATAAACTGATGAAACGAAAGACGGTTTCGAATGCCGCGCTTGCCCTTTTATGCATTGCGGTATTCGGCATTAGCGCATTTTCACTCCAAGCCAATCCGTTTCAAAGAAAAAATGCAAATGGTATTATTGAATATCAATGTTTACTCGCAAACAAGACCCGGTTCTTCATCGCTGTTTTGGTCGATGGAAAAAAGGCCGCATTTCTTAAGCCCGCGCCCGCAAAAGAAGAACCCACCATTGCAGGAGGATCAATGAGCATTATCTTGCTTTCCAAGGGCTCGCATATATTCACGGTACTTCAATTTAATACGGCGGGAGATGTGCTAAATGACAATCCGTCATTCAAAGAAGAACACAGCGCCGATATATCGAACTTCGTCGATAAAAAAGAAAGCGGGAGGGGTTACCCCCTTCCATATCTTGTGATTGAAGAGGAGTAATAAGCAATTTTCAACAAAAAACCGCAATCAAAAGATTACGGTTTTTTTAAAAATTTTTGCGAGCATTGGATGCCGCAAGAAGCGTAAACCCGTACCGAGCTCATTACGGGCACCGCAGATGGATCGGCCTGCCATGCTCGTCTTGAGCATAGAGCGTGGCCGGAAAAATCGGCTGACCGCATTTCGCACAGATTTTCTGCTCTTCCATTGTTATTCCTTCATAAAAAATATCAAAAGGTCTGCTTGCATTCTATTCCTTTTAAAAGAAAAAACAATGGGCGATTAAAAATTATCAGTAAGCCACTGCCCCGTGTATGATTTTTTTGCTTTTGCAACATCTTCCGGTGTTCCTTCGGCAACCACCACCCCTCCCCCTTCACCCCCCTCGGGGCCGAGGTCGATAATCCAATCGGCGTTTTGTAAAACGTCAATATTGTGTTCAATCACCAAAACACTGTTTCCTTTGTCAACGAGTGCTCGCAAAATTAAAAGCAATTTCCGAATGTCGTCAAAATGAAGACCCGTTGTCGGTTCGTCTAATATGTATAGCGTCTTGCCGGTATCTTTTCGGGAAAGTTCGGCGGCAAGCTTGATCCGCTGTGCCTCCCCTCCGGAAAGCGTTGTTGCCGCCTGTCCCAGGCGCATATAGCCAAGGCCGACGTCACAGAGAACCTTCAATGGCCGGATAATCGCCGGAACATTCTTAAAAATCGCAAACGCTTCTTCAATGGTTACGTTGAGAATTTGCGCAATGTTCCGCCCTCCATATTCAATCGAAAGCGACTCGCGATTGTACCGCCTGCCCCTGCATTCCTCGCATTCGACATAGACATCAGGGAGAAAAAACATCTCAATTTTTTTAACGCCCTGTCCTTCGCACACCTCGCATCGCCCGCCTTTTACGTTAAAACTGAATCGTCCCGGCTCAAACCCTCTGGCGCGGGATTCGGGTAGGGCCGCGAACAAGTTCCGGATGTGCGAAAACACGCCCGTATATGTCGCCGGATTCGAACGGGGGGTCCGTCCGATGGGCGATTGATCAACGACAACCACTTTATCAAGATGTTCCGTTCCTAAAATTTTTGTATGTTCCCCGGGATATACATGCGCGTCATAAAATTTCGCAAGGAGGGATTTTGCAAGAATATCGTTTACGAGGGACGATTTGCCGGAGCCCGAAACACCCGAAACTGCGACAAACTTTCCAAGAGGAATTCGTACGTCAATGTTTTTTAGGTTATGTTCTTTTGCACCCTTGATAATGAGATGCTTGGTTTCTTGGGGGTTTAGCGGCTTGGTTTTTTCTTTCGACTTTGAATCTGAATTTTGAGATTTGTTTGGAATTTGGGATTTGGAAATTGGAATTTTTTGAGGACGAATATCAATTTTCCTTTTGCCAGAGAGATATTCTCCTGTTAACGTTTTTGATTTATAAAGTTCACCGGGCTTACCCTCAAATATCACTTCTCCGCCGTGTTTTCCCGCCCCGGGCCCCAAATCGACCACCCAATCGGATTCGCGGATGGTCTGCGCGTCGTGTTCGACCACAATGACCGTATTTCCCAAGTCACGCAGGTCTTTAAGCGTTTTAATCAGACGCGCTTGGTCCCGTTGATGAAGCCCGATGGAGGGCTCATCAAGAATATAAAGAATTCCGGTAAGCTGGGAACCGATTTGCGTGGCAAGGCGTATTCTTTGGGCCTCCCCGCCTGAAAGAGATGTGGACTCACGATTGATCGTCAAATATTCCAGCCCGACATCCATCAAAAAATCAAGCCGCTTGAGGATTTCTTTCGATAAAGGGCCGGCAACCTGTAAAAGCCGCTTTGATCCTTTGATGCGCTTTCCAAACTCGTCCGTAAAAAAAAGCCGCGCATCCGCAATGGAAAAGTCCGCAACATCGGCAATGCTCTTTCCGAGAATTTTTACGGCAAGAGATTCCCGCTTAAGCCTTTTCCCTCCGCAGGACGGGCATTTTTTAATGATCATGTACTTTTCTATTTCCGAACGCGTGAATTCCGAATCGGTTTCCTTCCATCTTCGCTTTAAATTCGGAATAACCCCCTCAAACGCGCCCTCATGCCCATCCTCAGCTATCGAGGTTTCAGCTATCGAGGTTGAACCTCGATAGTTTTTTTCACCATATAAAATAATGTCCAGAACCTTTTGCGGCAATTCTTTTACCGGCGTATTCAATGAAAAGCCATGGCGTTCGGCTAAATCGGTCAAAAGCCACCAATACCACGACTGTCTCCCCACCCGGTGCGAAGCGGACGCCCAAGGACGAATCGCGCCCTCCGCAAGAGTCAGACGCGTGTTCGGCAATACAAGTTCCGGGTCGACTTCAAGATTCGATCCGAGCCCCGTGCACTCGGAGCATGCTCCATAGGGGCTATTAAACGAAAATATGCGCGGTTCTATGTCGGGCAAGTCTATTCCGCATTCGATGCAGGAAAATTTTTCGGAAAAGATCGTATCCCTAATCAGTCTCGAATCTTCTCTCGAATCATCCCGAACTTCATCATTTGAATTAGAGATTATTCGCGAAGGCATTTGTGATTGATTCGCAAGATTCACTATCATAATGCCTTTCCCCACTTTCAGCGCCGTCTCGACTGAATCGGCGATACGCGACCGGTCAATATCCGCCGCGAGCAAAAACCGGTCCACCAAGACTTCGAGGGAGTGTTTTTTCTTTTTGTCCAAAACGGCATCTTTCGCGCTCGCAACAGTTAACAGTTCTCCATCAAGCCGCACCCGCAAAAAACCGCCCCGTTCGACTTCCTCGAGAATCGAGCGGTGCTCTCCTTTCTTTCCGGAAACGATCGGGGCAAGAATCAGTATTTCCCCCCCCTTTTTTAGGCCGCAAATCCTGTCCACGACCTGATCCACCGTCTGCTTGCCGACCGACTTTCCGCAATTCGGACAAAACGGGCTTCCTGCCCGCGCAAATAAAATACGGAGATAATCATAAATCTCCGTGATGGTGCCGACAGTTGAACGCGGATTTCGCGATACCGACTTTTGATCAATGGAAATGGCCGGGCTCAAACCTTCCATCTTTTCGACATCCGGCTTATCCTGCACCCCCAAAAACTGACGGGCATAACTTGAAAGCGATTCCACAAATCTTCGTTCCGCTTCGGCATAAATCGTATCGAACGCGAGAGATGATTTTCCTGACCCCGAAAGACCAGTGATGACGACCAGTTTATTCTTGGGAATGTTCACATCAATATTTTTCAAATTGTGAACGCGCGCCCCCTGGATTTTTATGAAGTCTGTCATCCCTAATCTGCACAAATTTTGCCACGAATATCACAAATATACATTCATGATTCGTAAAGATTTGTGCACAAATTTGTGTTTGATTCGCGATAAAGTATCATCATACGCCAAAAATTTCCCGAATACAAGTGCCCTTCTCCGGCCTGTTGAAATATGCTATGAAATATGCATAATGGTGAAAAAACCAAAACACATACCAACAAGCGCCGGAGTGTATATCTTTAAAAAGACAGACGGAACCCCGCTCTATGTCGGCAAGGCCGGAAATCTCAAAAACCGGCTGGTTTTTTATTTCTCGCGCTCTCCCAAAAGCCCGCGATTGCAAAAATTGCTCGTTGAAGCAAAAAAACTTGAAATCGTCGAGGCCGAGTCGGAAATTGCAGCGCTCATCAGAGAAGCAGAGCTAATCAAAAAGCATCTGCCGAAATACAATGTTTTGATGAGAGATGATAAGAATTATTTTTACGCAGGTATTACCGATGAGAAATTTCCGAGAATATTTTTGACGCATCAGCCGTATGCAGAACGTGGTCTGTCGAATGTGGAAAGTAGAAAAAAACCATCCTCCGCCTTCCACCATCCACCCTCGCGTTATATTGGACCATTTACCGATGGCGGAGCGCTGAAAATAACCCTCCGGCTCCTGCGACGCATCTTTCCCTATTGCACCTGCAAGGAAACACACAAGCGGCCGTGTTTGAATACGGAGATTGGAAGATGCGTGGGATATTGTTGTTATGATAACTATGGGAAAACACAAAGACGCAAACAACAGAAGGAATACCTAAAAAATATTCACAATATTGAAACTGTGCTTAACGGAAAAACGAACGCATTACTGCGAAGATTGAAAAAAGAAATGCGTGGGGCGGCGAAAAAACAAGAGTACGAAAATGCGGCGGTGTTGAGAGATCAAGTTGAAGGGCTTGAATCCATATTTGCGCATCGGTTTGTGTTGTGCCAGCCGCTTAAAACACATGTGCTGCCAGCGGATGAACACACGGAACGAGAATTGCAAAATCTCCTCGCAACAAAACGCGAAATACGGCGGATCGAAGGATACGATATCTCGAATATCTCCGGCACCGATGCGGTCGGATCAATGGTCGTATTTACGAGAAATACACACGGCGGCTATCGGCCCGACAAAAACCAGTACCGGAAATTTAGAATTAAGACGGTACACAAAATAAGCGACGTTGATATGATACACGAAGTTGTATTGCGTCGTCTTGCCCACCTCGAATGGCAATGCCCTGATTTAATCATTGTAGATGGAGGGAAACAACAATTTAATGCAGTACTCAACGCAATACGACAATTTTCAATTTCCAATTTTCAATTTTCAAACAAACAATTCAAAATTCAAAATTCAAAATTCAAAATTCCCATTATTATGGCACTGGCAAAAAGAGAGGAGGAGCTGTATATTAAAAATAGAAGATTGCCAATACAACTTAAAAAACAACTGCAAGAAATATTACATTTGTTTCAAAGAATCCGCGACGAATCGCATCGGTTTGCTAAAAGGTATCACCATAAACGACGGGAAATGTTTTTTAAAAAACAAAAAGGAGTTTAATAAAAACTCCGTTAAAAATCTTCCCAAATACATACAAGCATATCTGCTATAAATGCAAGAGCGCTAATACCAATTAATGCAAGAACAGAATAGACCAGTT
>MHQO01000004.1:17186-18601 GCA_001820675.1 Candidatus Sungbacteria bacterium RIFCSPLOWO2_01_FULL_47_10 | reverse complement strand
CGACCGGAAGCTTACCATCTACACGTTCGTTCATGATGTTTCGGTTGAAGACGGGCGGCGGGATTTTGTTGTTCGCGCGGGCAATGACCTTGCGGAATCCCTTGCGAATTGGATTCGTATTTCGCGCGGCATGATTGAACTTGGTCCCGGCGAAGAGCGAAGCGTGGATATGAGGATCGAGATAAACATGGTGGCGCGCCCGGGAATATATCATGCGCTTATTTCATTCGCTGACGGCGGGATCCGCGCTGAGGCGGAAAAGAAGCTTTTGAACACGCCCGGGGTCCTTGTCAGCGTTGAAATCTTGGAAAACATCAATGAGCGCCTGCAATTAAATTCATTTATTTCCGACCGTGAAATTTTCTCC
Organism: Candidatus Sungbacteria bacterium RIFCSPLOWO2_01_FULL_47_10; assembly: GCA_001820675.1. Classification (GTDB taxonomy): domain Bacteria; phylum Patescibacteriota; class Minisyncoccia; order Sungbacterales; family GWA2-42-14; genus 2-01-FULL-47-10-A. The sequence continues at coordinate 18,234 of MHQO01000004.1, read as the reverse complement.
GGCACCGAGGCCCGATTTTCCGCGATACTTGAAAATATCGGAAATCGGGAATTGAAGCCGGAAGGGGTCGTACGGATATACGATAGAAGGGGCAAGGAAGTCGGAACTGTCGAAATCACACCGGGGGTGCTGATCAATCCTGACGCGGTTGAAGAACTTGCGGGAACATGGAACGTGGACGGACTCGGCAGGTACAAGGCATATCTTGATCTTCGATACGGAAAAAATCTTCAGGCATCGCTTAACGATACGGTATTTTTTTGGGTGGTCCCGTGGCAGAAGCTTCTTTTCGTATTCGGAACGATTGCGGCGGGCCTTGTCGCGATAACAATCGTATTGCATCGGCGGTATGAAAAAAAACATCACCACCGCATGAAACTGCATTTCGAAACGTTGGAGAAGCTGTTTCATCATCAAAACAAAAGGTCGGGCGGCGTTTCTTTCCAGCAGGAGCGCACCAATGAGCAAGGGAAAGTGGTGGATATACGATCACACAAAAAAAGCTGATATTGATGGATACTTGTTGATATTTATAGATACTTTCCGAAATTCGCCGATATAAACCGACAATAAGTATCAATAAATATCGCGAAGCGAATATCAACAAATATCCACGGGTGCTTACAATGGCAATTATGAATTTTTCGCGTCAAAAACAAAATATCCAATGCAAAAAGTGGAAGCATTTTTTATCCAGTATTTGTTTTTGTTTGCTGTTTTCATTCTTTTTCTTTGTGCCATCCGCGCGCGCCCAGCTTTCGCTTTCCGTCACTCCTCCTCTTTTTCAAATAACGATTCAGCCGGGAACCGATTGGGCAAGTTCGATAAAGGCAATCAACCCGAATCCGTATGAAATAGTTGTCAGGGCAGAAGCGGTGAATTTTACTGCCGAGGGCGAGGGGGGGCACGGCCGCTTCGTTCCGATCCGCGATGTGCCGGATGAAAACACCCTTGCGGGCTGGATTGATATTGGTGCCGGCGATATTGTTATACCTCCCGAGAAGACGGTTGATGTTCCGTTTACGATACGCGTTCCGGAAAATGCATC
>MHQO01000004.1:6085-17140 GCA_001820675.1 Candidatus Sungbacteria bacterium RIFCSPLOWO2_01_FULL_47_10 | reverse complement strand
CAAGAGAGCGGCGCGGGCCCCGCAATACGGGTATCAAGTTCGGTTACTTCCCTCATTTTTGTTCGAATCCCCGGAAACGTAGTTGAGGCCGGAAGCATTATAGATTTTGTTTCTGAAAATCTTTTTTATCAAAAACCGGATGTCACCTTCAATCTTCGTTTTGAAAATACCGGGAATGTGCACCTTCGTCCGCAGGGCGATATTACCATATATACGATGTGGGGGAGGGAGCGGGGAAAAATTTTTATCAATGAAAAAACGGAATTCGGAAACGTCCTTCCCGAAAGCGTCAGAAAATTCAATTTTCAGTGGAAAGGAGAGGAGAGTATTTTCGACGCGGGGAGGTATCGGGCGGTTGCAACGCTGACGTATGGGGTTGAAAACAGACAGAACGTATCCCGAGAAACAATTTTTTGGGTGGTTCCCGTTCGCCCCCTTTTAATTATTGGCGGGATAATTTTCTTTTCGCTTCTATTTTTTGTGTGGGGTATCCGGCGCTACATCAGGAGAGCACTTGCGCTTGAGGCGGCTCGGCGCGGATTTTTTCAGCCGCAAAATTCTTCGGAAGTCGGAACTGGCGCGGTTCCGGTTCCGGACATGATCCCAAAGATCAAAATGCTGACTCTTCCCCTGCGCGAAGGCGTTGTAGATTTGAGAAATGTCGTATTGAAGAGGCAAATTTCCAATCCATTTCCGCATCCACCGATTGATTTAAAAAATCGGCAGGCATTCACTGAAAAGAGCGCGCAGGACGAGGATCGAAATAATAACCGCGGAGCGGTTCGAACATGGCATGCTTTTTTTAAAAAATATTGGATGTTCGTTGTTTTCCTCGTTCTTCTCGCGGCCGGAATATTCGTTATCGCGCAATATAAAAAAGAGGCATTTCGGCGGATAAGGCCGTTTGAAATAATTATCCACAACGACAATATGTGACGGATTTTTTACCAAAAAAAGAACATTTTTTTGTCAAAATTTGTTATTTCTATAACCAAAATCGGCACATACGCTCCGCAGAATATTGAATGAGGGCGTGTGCCTGTTTTCGGCACAAACAGACGCTTCTTGAAATCAATGCCGCCGACAAAAAACAACACCCCGCCTCTTTTTAAGATTTTATTCATCAAGTTATCCACAGGGATATTCACTTTTTTGGTTATGTTTCTTGACAGCCGGTGATATAATGGGCGTATCATTAAAAAATTTAAACTCGCGATTACGTGAAGTTCTCGACAAGCTCGAACAATAAATAATTATTCTTCGAGCGAAGTTCCGCTTTCCTTTTAAAATTTAAATGAATGGCGAAACAACGTCGAGAAGTTTACATTAAAAAATGAAAAAAAATGAATTAACTCTCTTTATTAATTCATACGCATTTTTGGCGGCCGCGATCATTGTCGCTATTCTTATTTGGTCTTTGGGGCTTCCGTTCTGGCCGGAATTGAATCTGGGTCGTGCGGCAAACCTCACGAACGTTACTGACACGTTAAGCACGTCGAATATCGGTGTTGTATCCAACCATACGTTTCGGTTTACATTGGCGGATATCATTGATGCGAACAGTTCAACGACTATTGTCATAGATTTTAGCGGGGCGTTCAAAAGTACAAGTTCACCCGCTTTTGCCGCAACCGATGCAAGCGATTATGATATCGCAACACATGCGGGACCGCAGGCCGATTATACAGTTTATGCATCAGGCGGTTGTCTTGAGGATGCATTAGGAGGTCCCGCGGCTTTCGAAATTTCATCGATTACAAGCGGTAACGCGTTTACTTTCACCCACTGCAGAGGAACGAACGGTCTTGCGACGGATACGGTTGTGTCAATTGAAATCGGATCAAATGCGACATCATCAGGAACGGGCGACAGCCAACTTGTGAATCCGTCCGATTCCGGATCGCGTGAAATTACGATTAGCGCTGGTGGTGATTCTGCAAAGTTGCGCGTTGCGATTATCGAAGACGTTGCGGTAACCGCGTCGGTTGACACGAGTTTGACCTTTACGGTTTCCGGGCTTGCGACATCCACCGACGTGAACGGCGTATCGACAACCGGTGAGACGACCGCGACAGAAATGAATTTCAGCAACCTTGCGTTGACAACACAATATACACTCGGTCAGCAGTTGGCGGTCGCAACGAATGCCGTAAACGGATTCGTGGTAACGGTTCACGCGGACCAGGATTTCCAGAGTAATTCAGGCGCCACCATCGATTTTTTTCGGGACGGCGCGCGAAACACAACTCCGGCGGCATGGGCTACTCCGAGCAATATCCTTGATTCGTCCAATACATACGGTCATTGGGGTGTTACAAGCGAGGACTCCGATTTGAACGGGGATGAATTCGGGGCTTCACTTTTCGCGGGAGATTTTTACTCGACAACGACCCGCCAAGTCTTCAGCCACACGGGACCTGCCGACGGCACTGCCGTAGACAAGGGATTGACCCAGGTTGCGTACAGTGTTGAAATCGCGGCTCTTCAGGAAGCGGCGGACGACTATACCGCAAATCTGATCTATGTGGCAACCCCGACGTTTTAATTTTTACGGCTTCATTAAAACCCCGCTTGGTTGCGGGGTTTTTGATTTATGATATACTGAAGTTAAGGGGAATTTATTATTGTTCGAGCCGAGTCGAGAACTTTACATAGAATTGCGAAATATCCGGTTTGTCATTCCTGCGGCTAAAGCCCGGCCAGTTCGTACCGTTCGGTACGAACGGTCTATGGTGGGCGAGCCGGAATGACAGAGAAGCGGGTTTTGTAATTCAAAGTTACATACGGTGAACTTCTCGACTTCGCTGACGCTCCGCTCGAAGAATAATTTTAATATGAACATCCGATACTATCTTTTTTTATCAATTCTCGTTTTTATTCTTGCAATCGGGTCTGTCCAAGCTGTTCACGCCCAATCCGCCGGCATTCGCGTCCAGCCATCGTTTATCGATGAACGGGTTGATCCAGGATCAACGCTCTCTTTTACGCTCCGCGCCACGAATGAAAGCGCTGACGCCGAACGGTACGTTGTTTTTGTCCGTGACATCAGGAACGTTGATTCGCGCGGCACTCCGATTTTTGCCGAAGCGGGAGAAGAAACCGGTTATGAGGTTAGTTCGTGGATACGCATATCGACCGATCCGATTGAGATTGCCTCGGGCGGGAGCGTTGATATTCCTTTCGACATTGTCGTTCCGCAGGATGCTTCTCCGGGGGGTCACTTCGGGGCGGTATTTCTTTTGCGCGAAGCGGAACGGCCGGAAGCGATGGGGGCGGGCGTCGGGTTTCAGGTCGGCATGATTGTCAGTATTCGGGTATCCGGCGATGTGGTTGAGGAGGCGCGCATTCTTGAATTTTTAACCGACAAGAATCTTTACGGTAAGCCGTCCGTCCAATTTTCCGCTCTTATTGATAATCCAGGGAATGTGCTGGTTCGTCCGCGCGGCCCCCTTGAAATAGTCGATATGTTCGGGAAACAGATTGCTTCTCTGGTGATGAATGAATCGGGAGCGGCAGTATTTCCAAAAAATTCGCGGAAATTTGAAACCCACTGGGAAGGCGACGGCATCGCATTCGGACGGTATCAGGCGATTTTGAGTCTTGTGTATGGCGAGGACGGAAGAAAGACGATTACAAGCACGATTTCTTTTTGGGTTCTTCCATTCGGGATCATTCTTTCCGTTCTTGGCGGACTTCTCGGCATCATCCTGCTTATTGTCGTCATAACGCGCCTATCCGTAAGACGGAAAATGAAGTCGCTTCAACATTCAACCGCATCAATTTCTCCCGGAATATCGGCACGCGGAGCGCTGGATCCGAATATGGTTTTGCCCAAAGCTCCTGTTTCCCGCCTGACTGTTATCACACTGGTTCTCCTTGTGTTTACGATATTATTTTTTGCCGCATTATTTTTCTTTTTGGCGTAATGTGATGCGAGTGTTACAAACGATATGCCAACGTCGCCCATTCGCAATATGTAGATTGGCATCGCGTTTGCAGATTGGCATCGCGACGACATGCATCGCACTTTTTTCTTTCTTACGCTTTGTATCGTTTCGCTTGCTTTGACATTTTGGCGTATTTCACTCTATGCCGATCCGGTTTCTCTTGCGTATTATTCATTTCGCAATCTTGCATCAGCGATAGGAGTCGGGGCCGGGGTTTCCGAAAATCCATATAATTTTTTGGCTCAAAATCTGAAAGAAAAAGAGGAACAACTCGCACAAAAAGAGCGGGAACTTGATTCGCTGCAGACGAAAATAGGAAACGGAGGAAGTGTCATTGAAATCGTACGGGGGGATAGAACTTTGATGATTCTTCTTTTTTCGAACATATTATTTTTTGCGGCTCTTATCGGACACCTCTGGCTTGACCACCAACAAAGGAAAAGGGGGACATTCGGCAGGTTAACGTAGTGATTTTTGTGAATTTTTCTCGGATCCATAGCAGGGAATATCGGAAACATGATACGCGGCGTACACTGAAATGGGGTCCGCTTTTTTTGGTTTTTTTCATTTTTGTCGGCTCCTTTTTTCTGTCTCCGGACGATGCTTTTGCGTATTCCCTTACCTATGTCAGTGATACCGTTCAGTCGTCGTCTGCCGGAGCTTCGACGACTCATACGATTATTTTTTCTCCCGCAGTTCCGATTCCCCCATCGGGAAAGATTGTGATAAGTCCGGAAGGGCCCGGTTTTTCAATTCCCGCGGAATTTGATCGCAACGACGTTGATATCGCAACATCTTCCGACCTTTTGGGAACGACGACCGAACGCGCGCTCGCCACCACATCATCGGCGACCGATGACGGCTTCTCGGTCGTTTCCGGAAATAACGGCTATTTTACCATTACGCTTAATTCCTCCTACGGAATTGATGCCGGAAATTTTGTTCGCTTGAAGCTTGGAACGAACGCGACATTTGGCGGAACGGGAAATAGTGATTGGACGAACCCTTCCGCAACAGGTTCATATCGTATTATGATTCAGACCTTTGATCCTGCGGACGCGGAGCTTGATAGGGGAAAGGCAATGATTGCCATTGTCGAGCCGGTTGGTGTTTTTGCGAGTCGCGAAGATATCGTGCCGCCGGTTCGTTCAAATGGACTTCCTTCGGGCGCTCTTTCCCATACGGTCACCAATGTCGAGATATCGCTGAATACCGATGAATATTCAATATGCCGGTACTCGACGAGCGCGGGGGTGAGTTATGATTCCATGACAAATGACTTTACCGTAACGCGCTCACTGCTTCACAGAACAATCACCGGGGCCGTCTCGCAGGGCGCGTCGTATACCTATTATGTTCGCTGTACCGATTTGAACGGGAATGAAAATACCGATGATTTTCCAATCTCTTTTTCCATCAATTCCGAACCGCTTCCACCCCCTCCCCCCGCGAAATCATTTCCTCCGGGGGCGGGCGGAGGACCGGGCGGGTCCTCGCCGTATCCAGCAATCCCATCTGTGCCGGAGTTGGTCATAAACGGTTTTGCATACCCCGGAGCATCGGTTGTTATTTTGAAGGATGGAGTTCAGGCAAAGCTGTTCAATGCGGATTCTCAAGCGAGGTTTTCAACAACCATGAGCGATCTTGAGCAGGGTACATATACGTTCGGCGTCTATGCGCGAGATTCGGGCAACAGAAAATCGAGCACGCGTTCATATACGGTCCTGCTTGTCGCGGGAACGAAAACAAGCATATCGAATATCTTTCTTGAACCCACCGTAACACTCGCAAAAAATACGCTTGATCCGGGAGATGCTTTGCTGTCATACGGGCAAAGCGTTCCCGGGAGCGCGGTTGAGGGGGTTATCTATCCGCAATCTCAAGGGAGCATTGAAGGAAGTCAAACCCTGACTGAAGAGACAGAAGCAGACGAGGCGGGATTGTGGGAGTTATCGTTTGACACAAATGGTCTTGGCGTCGATACGTATATTTTTCGCGCTCGTTCGATTGCCGCATCGATCGGATCGAGTGAATTCAGCCCCCCCGCATATTTCGGGATCGGCAAGGCGCCAGCTCCGGATTTTTGCGGCCGATCGGACATCAATCACGACGGGAGAGTTCAGTTAATCGATTTTTCAATTATGCTTGTTCATTGGGGGTCATCCGACCCAACGGCAGATATAAATCTTGACGGCAGGGTCAGTCTTACGGATTTCAGTATTATGCTGACGTGCTGGACCGGATAGCCGGTGTGAACAAAGCGCTGTATTTACCCGGAACGGTATGATATATTTAAATATGTACGCGGCGTGTCAACCCAATGCCGAATGCAAAATGCAGAACGAAGAAAATGGATTTATGCTGTCTTCATTCAGCATTCTTTATTTATCATTCGTACCTATGTCTGATTCTTTTCTCGATAAATTAAAAAAGGTTGAAAACGATCGTGTTTCCGCAAGCCAGAGCCAAGAACCGCCCCCCGGTTCATTCGGCGCCGCATCGGGGGCGGAAGGCGACAAAAAAAACGGCGGCGCAAAAAAGGGGCCCTCGCTTTTATCAAGGTTGAAGCTGAATAAAAAAGAAGATGCGGAGGGCGGTGCAACACTTTCATCTATTTCAGGCGGCGGAACGTTGTCTCAATCGCCACAGGCGGGTGTTGGTCTGTCAACACTTCAGCTCGATATCGATATGTATAAGACGCCTTTTGAGGTGGTTGTGTTTGCGCAAGTTCCGGGAGTTGAGCCAAGTGAGCTCACGATTGACGTCGAAAAGGAGGGCGATGTTTTAACGGTTCGAGGGACAAGGAAGCGGCCCGAACAGTTTGATAACCAAATTATCGCAGAGATGGAGGATACAGAAAAAGTATTCGTTTCAAAGGAGTGCAAGTGGGGATCGTTTTATCGGAGGATATCGCTTCCGGATGAAGTAAATGTCTTTGAGGTTCAGGCAAAATTCTATAAAGGGGTGCTTATCATCATCATGCCGCTTAAACGCCTTCCGATTCACAAGCGCATGAAAAGAAAAGTTGAGGTAGAGGAAGTAGACGAAAACGAAAACTCTAAATCCTAATTTCTAAACTCTAAATAAATTCAAAAATAAAAATTCAAAAACCTTTTTGAATTTTGAGATTTGAGTTTTGATATTGTTTAGAGTTTAGAGTTTAAAGTTTAGGGTTTATGAATTTTTACTGGATCAAGCGTGCGTCTCGGATATTTTTTTTCCTTGTTTTCATTCTTGCGATGCGGCAGGCACATACCGCAGATCTGTCCTTCTCTCCCGCTTCCGGGTCATTCGGCACCGGCGCAACATTCAACGTAAACGTCATGGTTGCATCCGGCGGCGCCCCGGGGGTCAACGCCGCCGAAGGAACCATCTCGTTTGACCGGACAATTCTTGCCGTTGATCGCGTATCAAAAGACGGATCAATTTTTTCTCTGTGGCCCGTTGAGCCGAGTTTTTCAAATTCCAAGGGCTCGGTTAGTTTTGCGGGCGGATCACCCAGCGCATATTCGGGAAGCGTAGGACGCTTAATTTCTATTACATTTCGTGCGCTAAAGACCGGAACCGTCACTCTTTCATTTCCCTCCGCGTCGATATTGGCGGCAGACGGTAAGGGATCCGAAGTTCTTTCCCAAAAAGGGACTGCAACATACACGATTACCGAAGGCACGAAAACTCCTCAACCACCCAAAGAACCAAAAACCCAAACCCCTTCTCCGGTACCCCAACCGCCTTCGTTGTCGGGAAAGCCCCCCGTTCCTTCCGTCTCATCTCCATCTCATCCAGATGAAAATTTGTGGTACCAGTCAAAGACCGTAAAATTCACATGGACTGTTCCTCCCGACGTCACCGCGGTCAGTTATGCGTTCGATACTGCTCGCGATACGGTTCCGCAAAAAGTATATGAACCTCCCGCAAAAGATGTTGAAATAAAAAGTGATAAGGACGGAGAATGGTATTTCCATCTGCAATTTAAAAATTCTTCCGGGTGGGGCGGAATTGCGCACCGAAGAGTTCTCATCGATTCAACGGCGCCTAATCCGATGAATATCGTCATTCAAGATGGATGCACCGACATACCCGCGGAGCCGACCCTTCTTTTCAATACGACGGACGATACGAGCGAAATCATGTATTACGAAATTCAAATCGGAGATGGTGATTTGTTTCGTATTGAACCCGAACGGGTTCATTCGAATCCGTATAAAATGCCCCCGCAATCTTCCGGCAGGCATCCGGTTGTTATCAAAGCGGTTGATGCCGCCGGAAACATAACCGAAGCGACGACGGAAATTATCGTTCCGGAACGCACCAGAGTTGTAAGCGGACTTCCGTGGAAAACGGCGATTCCGGCGGGTGCGGTACTTGTCCTTTTGAATGTAGCACTCGCGGGATATATTATCCTGCAGAAAAAAAGACGGGCTGTAGAAATCGCGAGCTTTATGAGCGGCGTTGATACTATTCGGACGAGAGCGGGAGACGTGTTTCAGGCGTTAAAAATGGAAGTTCGGGATCAGTTGGAAACCGTTGATCGAAAACCCGGCCTATCTGAAACGGAAGAGAATGCAAAGGAAAAAATCGACGATGCTCTTAAAATCGGATCGGACATGCTCGATAAAGAGACCGCAGACGTCAAACAAAAATTCGCCATAAAAAAATCAACAGGAAAGAAATTGCCGCGAATTAGAATCCGATTCTGGAAAAAATCATAGAGGAATCAGCGAAACAGCCGGTGTCAAACGCTGGCTTTTTTGTGTTGAAAATGTATGTATATATCGGCACACACAACGAAATAAGTTTCGCCTGGCGGTGGGGGTAGTATTCTGCGAAGAGATTATGATACCCCATTCACCCCTTCAGAGTTTCGGAGGGATTATTTTCCTTGCCTTCGTCCGACGAGCTCGCTGGTCGGTATTCGGCGAAGGAGAATAAAATATCTTTACGTCTGTGGATAAGTCCGTCGCGGATATGCGGGTTGCACACCAAGACAGGACAACGCCGAAAATCTGTACACCAATCAATCACGGGACAATTTTCTATATCGTAATAACATGCGATATTCGTGAAGATTTGCATATGTATAAAGAATTCTAAAGCCGTATAAACCTTTATAAAGATATATTGTTCCAAAATCGTTTCTCGAGTGACAAGAGGTCCAAAATAATTTTGTGCCCGTGTTGAGTCCGAAATGTTCCTTTCCTTTGAATTTTTTGTAAGGTTTTTGAGTTCTGGTAATTGCTCAAAATTTTTTGGAAATTTATTTTGATTTTTTATGGCAGTATATGTTCGCGCGAAGTATAATAACGTTATATGGCATCGTGATGTTTTTTGCGACATTGAAACAAAAATTTTTTAAAAAAATCAAACGTTTTTTTGCTTTCGCATCAGTCCTTTGTCTGGTTCTCTGGAGTGTTTTTTCCTACCAGGTGTTTTCGTTCGACTGGATTCGCGCCGACAAAGAACACAAAATTTTTGTTTTTCCGGAGATCGTTTCTTCGGATGCGTGGGAAAATGACGGCGCCTCCCTCATTCAGGATTTGCGGGAGGATTCCAGCGCGAATGATTTTTCTGAAACGAATTCCGCTTGGCTTGTGCTTGGTGCCACCTCGCCGCAGACTGAGGCAGACGTAACGCTGAATAACGCGGACGGAACGCAGAATGACGCGGACAATCAAAATCTGGATTCCGGCCTCCGCCGGAATGACACTGCCGAGGGACTAAGTGATGACACAATTGAATCATTGCCACCGGATGAAGGCAGCAATTTTTCTTCGTCAGAGGAAGTACCTCCACCGACGGATCCGCCGCTGGAAGAGGCGATAATTGAGGAAAATATTCAATCAACAACAACGGCTGATAATCCTCAGACCGGACTTTTTTTTAATGAGCGCGGAAAAACGCTCCAAAAGTCCGATGGCTCGGCTAATCGGGAGATCGTTTCACGGAATAACATCGAAGTTTCCGGCGGGGGCGGTTCTTTAAAAAATTTCTTTTCTGTTCAAACAGCTTCCGCCGAAACATTGCCTGATTCCGATTTTTATTTTTCTGATATCGGACCCCGCTCGATTCAATTTTCGGGTTTTCAAGTCCCGGAGGAATATAAACGAACGGCGGTTGCGAATGCACAAATTCGTTTTTCCTTTGCATATCAACCACCGGATAAAGGAACTTCATCAGTTACGTCGGCAGGCACTATTTTTATCGAATACTTTCACAACGGTTCATGGATTGAGGCGGGACAACTGGCGCTCCAGAGCGAATTATCCAACGGTCTGAACGGAGGGTATTTCCTTTTTTCACTTCCCGCGGGTTTTTCATGGGATGACCTGAATGATTTCAAAATGCGGTTTCGGCAGGTCCAGAATGAAGCATGCAGACAGGCGGGCGCCTCCTGCGGTGCGGCATATCTTGATTCCGCGTGGGTTGAACTCAATTATGCGGTGCCTGACGAAGAAAACATTTTTCCGGGCGCGACATCATCATCAACCGTCGACTTTCTGAATGCATTGAGCGAACTTCTCGCGGACGGCAAACTTGAATTGCCGACATCCGCGGTTTCCACCCTTGGCCTTGACGACTTTGCATCCGGCGGGATTTCCCTCAACGACCTCGCAACGCTTGATAAAAACAGCGAATTGTTTACTGCGATACGTCCCTTTCTCGGATCTTCTTCTCCTGTCGCCGCTGCAAAAAATTTCCTTGAATCGTTGAGGTCTCAATTTTCTGCATCTTCATCGGAGCATCTTTTCGCGCTTGCGCCTCCGGACAAAAGTCCGCCTTCGCATCAGGCGCAAGGCGGTGCTTCGGCTTCGATCAACACAAGCGACGCAGACGGCAGTAGTGGGGACCACCCCTCGGACGGTCCCTTAAACAATCAAAACACGGAAAAATCCTTTTCAACTGCAAAAAGGAGCTTTTCGAGTTATCAGAATCCGGAATTTCGTTTTCCTTCGAACGCCCTGAAAAAGAAGGATGGTTTTTTTACGATTGCCTTTCAAAAACTCTTCGGATCGCCAGAAAAAAGTCTGCCCCGCGTTGACATTCGGGGACCACATGGAGTGCCGGTGCGCGTGCCGTTTGAAATTGTTTCCGAAACGGATGGGGGATG
>MHQO01000004.1:5284-6072 GCA_001820675.1 Candidatus Sungbacteria bacterium RIFCSPLOWO2_01_FULL_47_10 | reverse complement strand
TCCCGGGGAATATTCAATCCGCATTGAATCGGAAGACGGGGGAGCGGTATCGTCTCAAGCCGAACAATTTTACTGGGGGCTCCTTGCAATGAATTTCAATAAGTCTGTTTATTTTCCGGGCGAGACCGCATTTATTCAGATGGCGGCTCTTGATGACTCTGGAAACACGCTTTGCGGCGCCGATCTTTCCCTTGTGATTTCCGATCCGTTCGGGGCTACGACGAGCATTCCGGTTGATCAATCTGGCCTGTGCGGTCCCAACAATATTGTTGATGTTCCCGATTATGCCGCGCGGTACGCGGTTCCGCGGCTTGGGATATACAGTGCGGAGCTTTCGATGCGAAATGAATCGGGACAAGTAATTCATCGAATCACTGATTCGTTTGATGTGCGAGCGGTTGTTCCGTATGAAGTCGAGAGAACCGGTCCGACGCGGATATATCCTCCCTCGTCCTACCGGATGGATTTTTCCATTTGGTTCAATGAAGATTTTTCCGGGTCGGTCGTCGAGGCGGTTCCCAAGTCATTTACGATCCTCAACCATACGTTCTCGCGTGAAAATTCCGAAGCCGGTACTGACGGACGAAAGACTCTCTCGGCGGACATCACCGCAAAAGCGGGAGAAGCGATAACGCTTTCATATGAATTCGACGCGCCGGATGTTTCTCCGTTTCTTTATCTTCTCGGGCCGCTTGAATTTATACCGAATGAACCGACGCGTATCGGAACGACAACCGAGTTCAGATCTAACGGTTCCTATTTTGCCGAACTGCGGCAATGGCAGATCG
>MHQO01000004.1:2833-5261 GCA_001820675.1 Candidatus Sungbacteria bacterium RIFCSPLOWO2_01_FULL_47_10 | reverse complement strand
CATCCGATCCCGCGGGTCAATGGGTGAATGATGCAGGCGCGTACGATACGGGAACCGCAGGGGACGCGACAACAAACGCAAATAGTTCTGCAATTCGAACCAATGATCCGAGTTTGACGCTTACCACGTGGCAGACCTCCGCGCAGACGCACACGTCACGGCTTTTATATATCCGCCGTGAAGCGAGCGGTTGTACGAATGATACGTGGAGCATTCAATATTCGACGACAAGCGGAACAACGTGGAACACCATAGAATCGGGTCTCTGTAATGTTACGCTGGGAACGACATCCCCGATTACGATTGATAATTCAGTAAACCTGTCGAATCTTCAGGTAAAAATTGCATATCAGCAATCAGCGGGCCCCGATAATCCAACGATCCGGATTTGGGATGTTTGGCTCACGGCACAATATAATGTCGGCTCCAACTTCGAGCAAACGGCGTATCGGTGGTATGCAAACCGCGATGATATTCAGCCGAACGATCCCTGGCCTTCCGGAGGAACGGATCTCGATGAAGATACCGCAATGAGTTCTTCAACATCAGTGAAACCGGGCGACGTAGTTCGCCTTCGTATGTCTCTTCAGGTTTCTTCCCAAATTCTCGCGGCAGAGTCGGAACAGTTCAAACTCCAGTGGGCCGGAGGGGGCGATTGTTCGACGATTGCGGCATCGGATTGGTCGGATGTGGGACCCGCGGACAGTTCCGCGAACTGGCGCGGTTACGACAACAGCGTTGCCGATGGCGCGACTCTTTCTACCGCCCTGCTTTCAGGGACGGAAGTCGTCGAAAGCTATGAAGAAGAAAATAATTCAACCTCGACCCCGAATGAAATCGGTATTGGAGAGGATGCGGAGTGGGACTGGGTCATTCAGAATAATACGGCGACTTCCGGACGGCCATATTGTTTCCGTATGGTGAAATCCGACGGCACGGCGCTTGAAACATATACGACATACCCGCAACTTGTGACGAATGACGCCCCCTCCACCCCGACCCAGCACGTCCCGTTCGATAACGAAAAACTTGCTTCAACTACCCCGTTCTTCGAATTTACATCTTTAGACGGGAATGGCAACGACATTCGGTACCAGATTCAGATTGACGATAATTATGATTTTGGGTCTCCGCTGTTCGATCATAATTCGTCCGATCAGGCGAATCAGTTTACGAATCTTGTCGTAACTGCGGACAAGGATCCGTTTACGAGCGGGGAACGCATCCGCTATATTCCTTCTACCGCGCTTTCCGAAAATACGACATATTGGTGGCGCGTGAGAGGCCTTGATCCTTCCGGCGCGAATGACTGGGGGGCGTGGTCACCGAAGCGCAGTCTGACCGCTTCAACATCGGTTGCCATCTCGACATGGTTTCAAACGACCGCGGATCAATTCGGCACTGACTTGCTTTCTAATACCGCAACCGCAACGCCGGGGGATGTCATTCTTGCCACAGGGCAGACCTCGGGAACGGTGTATTCCTCGAGCATTGATTTTGACTGGAAGACGACCGGAACCGCGTGGGGAACGCTGAGCTGGAACGACGACGAAACAACCGGCGATATCAAATACCAACTTCAGTATTTCACTTCGACAAGCACCTGGGTGAATATTCCGGAATCGAATCTTGCGGGAAACTCTGCCGGCTTTGACACGTCCCCGGTCAATCTTCTTGGCCTGAACACGGACACCTATAACATCATTCGTGTTCGAGGAAATTTTACCGACTCCGGCGGCTCTCCCCGTCTTCTTGATTGGATGATCGAATGGGGTCTTGCCGTTCCAGCCCCGGCGCTCACCGGACCGTTCGACAACGAAAAAATCGCAACGCGCACCCCATCGTTTCTTTTTTCTTCGGATGACCCACAGGGCGATGATCTTACCTATCAGATCGAATGGTCAACCGAGTATGATTTTACAGCGCCGGTTACGCGGACATCGGATACGGAGCCGGCAGGTTTTTCGAATACCGCGTCAAGCACGGATACTGATCCGTTTACCTCCGGGGATGGAATGCGATATATCGTCCAGCAGGCAGATATTCTTTCGTCAAGCACGACATATTGGTGGCGCGTGAGAGCAAAGGATCCCGGCGGAGGAGATACATATTCGCAGTGGTCGGACAAACGGAGTTTTACGGTCGATACCACGGTTCGTTCATCCACGTGGTTTCAGACGACGGGCGCACAGTTCAATACGGATACCGTATCCGGACTTTCCCAGCTTGGGACAACAAGTTTCTCCGTTGCGACTACGTCAGATCAGGCGCTTATTGCATATGCCGAAGGACTCATTCAGACGCCACGGTATCGGATTTGGGACGGGGTTCAGTGGGGAAGCGAGGCGTCGGCTCTTTCGGTTGGAGCGCAGATAAGGTGGCTTGCGTTAAAAACGCACCCGACCATGGATGAATATGCGCTTGCAAC
>MHQO01000004.1:0-2803 GCA_001820675.1 Candidatus Sungbacteria bacterium RIFCSPLOWO2_01_FULL_47_10 | reverse complement strand
CGGTTTTGATATCGCATATGAGACCAATTCCGGAGATCTCCTTGCGGTTTCATGCGATGGCGACGACGATCCCGTCTATTGGACATTCGACGGATCAAGCTGGAGCGGACCCTCGGCGATCACCACCGCAAGCGCGAATACATGTGAATGGATTAAACTCGCTTCGGACCCGGCAACCGCATCTGATGAAGTTGTTTTGGTCGAACTCAATACCGGATCTCAATACGAAGCGCAGGTGTGGAGTGGATCCTCGTGGGGAAATTCCGCAACGCTCGGCTCCATGTCCGAATCTGGTCATGAGGGAATGGCGGTCGAGTATGAAGAGTCCGGAGGCCAGGCAATTGTTACGGCAAGCAACGGAAACGCTCCAAGTTTTGTCTGGAACAGCTGGAGCGGGTCGGCATGGTCGGGTAATTTGACGCAATCGCTTGGAAACGATTTTGAGTGGGGCACTCTGAAGCGCGACCAGGGAACGGATGCGCTTGCGCTTTGTTATGTAGATCACGACGAAGACATTGGAGTTGTCCGCTGGACCGGCTCCGCCTGGACGGGCCAGACGGAGCTTGACGCCGCGGGTAAGGCAAAAACGGACCGTCCCGTTGATTGCGAGTTTGAAACAACCTCCGGACGCGATGGATACGTCATGGCCGCATACAGCGATACGACGAATGCGCGGTATCAGTATTGGAACGGATCCTCGTGGTCGGGAGAGGCGGACATTTCGACGATTGAGGATTCGGCGACCGTTCAGATGAGAAGAATGGGAGACGGAAAAATACTGGCAGTTGCTTTTGATGATACGAATCTCCGATATGATTTTTCCTATGGGAGCGGGACGAGCTGGTCGGCTCTCGAGACCCTTGAGAGCGATCCTTCCCGCACTATTTCCCCGTTTGGCGAGCCGTTCATGATGTCTGCGCAAAATCCTTCAACACAGGGCACGCTTATTTCAAATGCGATTGATTTCGACGACGGAACAGGTCCATTGTGGGAGAGTGTTTCGTGGAATGATCAGCAATCAGGACAGTCAATCATCACCTATCAAGTCCAATATTTTACCTCGACCGGCACATGGGCGCTCATACCCGACACCGATCTTGCGGATAACTCCTCCGGCACAACCACGGGGCCTTTTAATCTGCGGAACCTCAATACGGCGACGTATAATCAAATCCGCCTGAAAGCAAGTTTCGTCTGTGCGAATGCGCTTGATTGCCCCATTCTTTTCGACTGGACCGTTGCGTGGGCCGAAGGCATTCAGATATCGGGAATTGCGAAGCAGTATGACCAAAGCGCAGATGCGACATCGGGAACCGTCGGGGTTGCGGTAAACGGAGTGTTGCAGTCCGGAAAAACCGGATCGATTTCCGCTGGGGCCTGGAGCATAGATAACGTAACGGTATTTCCGAATAACGTCGTAACCATTTTCATCACCGGGGCCGCGGACGGAGACGAAGCGGTTGCGGTAAGCGTATATGACGGTATTGGGGATATGACGGGGTTCGAATTATACGAACGACATCTTTCAATCGGGTCAGACGATAATACGACCGCGTCAAACACGGCCCTTGGGTTATATGATTATTCTGTGTCCGGAGACGAAGATATTTTTTACGACGTTACCGCGACCAATACGCTTCATGCGTGCGCAATCGATGGATGCGGAGACGTTGAGTTGTACGTGAAGGCGGGAAATACGTTCAGACCGTCGAGTGTCGGCGCGGGATATATTTTTACCCACGATTTTGAAAATAACGGAACAACAACATTCGACGGCGGACAATTTCGAATTTTAGGCTCATGGGATAATAATGGTAGATTCAACGCGGGAACATCGACCGTTATTTTTACGGCGACATCAAGTACTGAGACGATCGATTCGACGGGCGCGACTTCCTCAACATTCAACAACGTCACATTCGGCGAGGGATCGGGGACTGCGACGTGGAATTTGAATTCGCCGCTTGATGTGGACGGAAATTTTTTGCTTGATTTCGGAACTTTTTCACCGGGAACAAGTACGACAACTTTCACCGGGAATTTCACCATCAATGCGAACGGGGTTTTTGCGAAAGGATCGGCAACGACAACATTTGACGGGGCGGGCACATCGAATTGGACAGATAATACTGCTTCAAAACAGGATTTGGGAAGTGTGTTGATTGACGGCTCGTCAAAAACAATCCAGCTTGGAAGCAATGTGAAGGCGACGAATATAACGACTGGCGCGAATGATACGCTTGATGCTTCATCAAACAACTTCAACATCGAAATTCTCGGATCATGGAATAACACGAACGCGTTCACGGCGCGGCAGGGAACGGTTACGTTTACTGCGACATCGACCGGCAAAGAAATACGCGCAGGTAGTTCGGCGTTTTATAACACAACATTTAACGGGGCGGGGGGGGGTTGGACATTTATCGAAACCCATGCAACAAGCTCGAATAACGTTACGATTTCAACGGGAACGGTTCGCTTTCCTTCACAAATTTTATCCGTCGGCGGATCATTCGATAATTCTGGCGGGGCATTTCAGCACGCGTCAAACACCGTCGTTTTTACGGCGACGGCATCGGGAAAAACCGTTCGCGCCGGAGGGTCTGATTTCTTCAATCTCCGTTTTTCCGGCTCCGGCGGCGCATGGACCTTTCAGGATACGAACGCCACCACGTCATATAATTTCCGGATCAACGCAGGAAGCGTAACACTTCCGCCAGGAGTGTTAAGCATCGGATCGAATTTTGAAAATTTCGGGACGTTGAGCCACGGCAACGGAACGCTGAAATTGATTTCAACTTCA
>MHQO01000003.1:20900-37317 GCA_001820675.1 Candidatus Sungbacteria bacterium RIFCSPLOWO2_01_FULL_47_10 | reverse complement strand
GGCTAAAACCTTATTAAGCAACTGGTCTATTGAACTTTTTTAATTATATAATTTTCCAATCTCCACTTTTGTTACCCGCTTTCGTTGAAATTTCAGCGGGCGAGGAGCTACGGCGGGCAAGCCGCTACCACCCCCCAAATGCCATTTTTAGCAACCCCAAAACGGTCAGAAGGTAGCTGTTTATGGGTGAAAAACGTAATTTTGATTCTCATTCTAACAAAAAAGTGGTCCCACCAGAGGCCACTTATTTCTTTTTTCCAAGTTCTCGCAGGTGCTTCACCACTTCCTGTATTTCTTCTTCCTTTAGGATATATTTCCATGGCGGCATTCCCTTGTCGGTGCCTTCTTTGATGATTTCCGCCAACTTTTTATCTTCCTTTTTCTGCGTTATATCCAGCGCAAGGTTTGTCGGTTTGTTGGGCAAACCGGCAGCCATGGGTCCGTCACCAAGCCCGCGAGTTCCATGGCAGGTAGCGCAATTTTTTTCAAAAATTGCTTTCCCGTCCGTTCTTGCTGAGGGTGCAGGTGGTGGCGGGGGCATAACCGGCTGATTGACCGGTGGCTTAGGAGAGCGGGTTTCTGTGCCGGACGAAGGGGGCTGTCCGCAACCAAGAGCGATAAAAATTATTCCAACCCAAAAAAGAATAACCGATTTTCCCATATTCTTTTCTCGTCTCTTTTTTTAAAGGTCGCACTATGTTATGTAGCATGTATCATAATAAATGGCAACTATAATGAGTGTGTTGGCTAAACCGAGCGAAGCTCGGTCGTCCGATCATCCCGCAATGAGCGGGATGATTTAGGGGACATATGGAAACCTTGGTTCAGGAAATATACGGTGATTGCGTACGGAATATGAGTTTTGATTTTTTGTTCGTCTGATTGATAAAAAAGAACCCCGCCGGACTTGCCCTGAGGTTTTCCTCAAAGGGTGTTTTGGCGGGGATGACGGGAATTAGTTCCCGAAGTAATCTTGGATATGTCGCATTGCTGATGTCGGGACTCGTCTGCGAACATTGTAGCGGACGTATGCAAGCCGGTCGTAATGAACGCATGCGTTGCCGGCATCAATTCCCTTATTTGTCTTTTCTGACTTCCAGAGAAGAGATCTGATTAGCTTTTTTGCCGATGTGGGCTTATGACGCCGGATTATTGCCCGAACCTTTTTGATAAGAGCATCTCGCTTGGTGCAGTTTCTGCATGGTTTCGATGTTTTCACATGAACCTCCAGACGTGTGCTGACTGTTTTTATACTATAACACAAGAAAATATAATATGCAAGGTTTGCCAACTAATCTTTCCAACTTTTTCACCCAAAACCATTTAAAACACCAGTATCCAAGCCGATATATACTCTGGAAAAGAATTGAGAGAAAATTGAATTTCCTTGGTTTTTAAAGCAGCGATGTGGATATTTTCTGTGTTCCAATAAAAACAAGGCGGCATGATGGAGGTGTATGAAAAACCATCAAAAGCCCGCCTCGTTATGGAGTCATCGTATCAAATTGTTGCAAATCGGCAACCACATAAGGCCACATACCGGATTGTTTACCAAACCGGCACGAACAGTGTTTTGGAATGTTATTCATGAAATGCTCATGGCAAAAATTCCGAACTCAACCGATCTTGCGCTGTATACCGCGAAGTCAATTTCAAGCGTCAGTTATTTCTTCAATAAATCTGTTTGGGACCATCGGGACATAGAAAAGGCACGAAAGAATGTTGTTGCGAACGCCCACGAGACGCGTTCGGCTAAGGACGATATCATGTGTCTTGACGCCACCACGATTTCAAAAACAGGAAAAACATTTCCAGACATCAGCCGCGTATTTGATACCGCGGAGAAAAAAGTAACAGACGGCTACTATTTCTTTGTCGCCTCCATTATGAATTCAAACCAAAGCCATTCATACATTGCCGATTGGATACTGATAGCTCCGAAGGCATACTCGTTTCGGAGTATGGGCTGGATGGTTTCGACTTTTGAGACTGATATTCGCTTATTCAAAGGCGAAATTGATTGTTGTGGATGCGGGGTTCAGAAATCAGTACCTTCTGAAGTTCATCATGACAAATCGCCGCTCTTTCCTCATCCGGGTAACTCCATGCATGGTGTTCCTGAAAAACACAGTTCCGGTAAAACTCAGAACAATCAAAAAACAAAAAGGGTATGAAATACAGTACGGAAAAACAACGCTGATTGTTCGCAGCATGCGAGGAGTGATGAAAGCGTGGTCAAGAGAAATTTCTGAAGAACTCAGCGTCATAATGTTCGAGCGTTCCGGGTTCCAGAATCCGTTGATTCTTGCGACGAATGAGACCGTGACCACCTCCGAAGAAGCAGTGCGTTTGTATCAGGCATATTGCCGACGATGGTCAAAAGAAAACCACCGTTGTTTTGGTGGTATAAAAATACTGTTGTATTGGTAGTTATTGTGTTTCCTCAGTATAACACCTGAATGTGAGTGTTGATTTCCTTACTGCACTGTTTAAATCCTCTAGAAGCATTTTTTGTCCTTTTTCGTCGTAGGACACGTGAGTGGTGATAGAAACCATTAGTTCTTGTTTTTCGTCATATGTGATTAGTTCCGTAAACGCATAATGATTTTTTGGCTCGGGCACATACCCCTTCCAAAGCGTATAAGTTTTCAAATGGTCAGCAATCATTCTCTTCCAAACTGAGAAGAAAAAAGAATTAGCTTTATCCGCTGGACCTTTTCTGTTTATGCTGAAAAGATATTCATGATTATCATGAGCTGTAGCACATCGAAAAATTTGTCCATTTTGTATGTTGGTCGGATAAATGACCAGACTCCCTTTGGCAAGATTCATTGCCTTATCGTCACGTATAAGAATATTGACATTGAGTAGATAGGGAGACGGATCTTTGGAAAGACCAGTGAGCTTGATGGGCTGAGTAGCGCATCCTGTAAGAAGTAAAAGAACGAGCAATGTCCTTTTCATTACGTCCTCCTGTGAGTGTCGCGTGAAAGCTCGATACTATTAGTATTATATATGAGGAAAATTATCAAGTTCATGTGAAATTTTTAGAAGATTTTTCCAATCCTGCCACCTCTCCCAAGAATTTCAAAACTGGCAAAACTCAAAAATGTAAGTATTTATTGAACATTTATTACTTTGTAGTTTTCCAATCCCGCCGCCCGTACCCAAAACACCGGATTTGGCAAACCAAAAAACAGCAACAAATTAGCTGTTTTTAGTGAAAATTCGTGATGAGTCTTCAATTGTGTGGAGACGATAGCTGTAAAGATGGATACCCATCTTCACAGGGCGGAAAACCCTGGTGAGGGAAATATACAGTATTTGCTTACAGAATCTGGATTTCGATTTTTCGTTCGTTTGAAATTCGATTGTCGGCAAATTTAAAATCCAGGCTGTGCTGGATCTATTTAAATTCTTTACTGCAGACGCTCATGTAATCCCGAGTTGCGACCATGCCGTGAATTGGTCCTTGAGCTACGAACTTTTTGAACCAATCGGTTCTCAGTGACTCGTAGTCACGACCTATACCGCCAGCGTTAGGCGTCTCAAGCGCCTCTACCAGCCTAACCGCAAGCTCAGTTTGGGAATGTAGCGCTTCGGAATGTACATTCCACCCAAACATGCTTTTGCTCACAAATCGCGTCGGCTTGCAGTCAATGTAATCCTTGAATTCTTTTAACGCGTGCTCGGCCGCACGTTCAAAAGCCAAATGCTCTAATTCCTTGCGGCGCTTTTCCATTGCGCCTGAGATAAGAACCCCATTCTCTTTTGCGATCCGGAACTCGAAACGCCAACTCCAAATAATTTTGGATATCTCGACACCGAGTTTGGTATCGCCCGGAATTAGTTTGGAGAAATCTTCCATCTCTTGGATAACCCGCTTGATATTTCGCGAATGAAGAACGCGCTTGATTTGTATAAGCTTTTTCTCAAGTATGCGTGTATCGGCTCCAACGCGTTTTGCGTTATCAACAGTAATTGAAGCTTGGATCGTGATGAAAGATTCGATCTCTCTGAAAGTTTTATAATCAACCTCTGGGTTTGCTTGCATCATGTGCTCAAGTTTGGCGACATCACGTTCGGCATCTGCAAGTAGATTTTGAGGAGACTTGGCATTTGCAAATAAGGGCAATGCGGCTATCAACAAGGCGATTATCGCGATTTCAAAGAACTTCTTATTCATTTCTGCCTCCAGCGATTTTTCTGGAATTGACAGTAATATAGAGAGTAGACTTTTTTATAAAAAAATCAATACCAAAAAGACCAGCATTAATGCCGGTCATTTTGCGAAAACCGATAATCATGTGGAGGCGATAGAGACAGATGGAAAACCCTCGTAGAAGAAATGTACAGTATTTACTTGCAGAATGGGAGCTTCGACCTTTCTTTCGTTTTATAGCAAGATTATTGGAAGAGAAGAAACAATAAGCAGGTTTTGTTAAATAGTTCCACGCTCTTTCACAACTAAGTCGTTACAAATAGTCGTATTAAGCAGGAGGTCTTGAACGGTTAGGTAAGACAGTTCTTCCCTGCGGATTGCTGCTGCAAAGTTTTTCATTACGCCAACCAACGCATCATCATAAGAGTGAACACGGAATTTTTTAATAGCCAGACTGTTGTTTTCGAAATTTTGTGCTGTAACAATAGAATTTACCATTCCGCTTGCGCTATCTAAAACAATCTCTGTTCTTACTCGCCCCCTTTCAAATATAAGTTCCAACTCATTTCGAAATACGCGACTATGTAGCTTTCGGTATCCACTAAACCAGATGCCGAGCCCAGAGTTAGTTTTTCCCGCAACTTTATATTCATCAAAGCTGTGCGATAATCTCCAAAATGCTGCGGGGCTATGCCCAAACAAAAAGTGGACAAGATCTATCTCGTGGTTCATATGATCGAGTAATAAAGAATCTTTCTTTTTCCATCCAGTGCTTGGTTTATGATAAAAAAATTGGAATCGTACTTCGACGGCCATCCCGAATTTTTTAACATATTCCGCGAGGTTATTTTTAACATAAACATATTCTTTTTCGAATCTCCTCAGATGACAGCTAGAAAAAATAAGATTATGGCTTACCGCCTCCACGATGATTCGTTTGCCCTCTTTTTGTTGCGGCCCTTCCCAGAGCGGCTTCTCGCAAAGAATATGCTTTTGGGCATGAAGCGCAGCCTCACAAAATTTCAGGTGATATTTGTGTGGTGTTCCAATAAATACGGCATCCATGTCTTTAATAGCAAGAAACCTCGAAAGATCTGTCGTGGCAAGAGCCTTTACCTTATAGTCCCTGAGAAATCGCTTTGCAGTAGTTTGATTAATAGACCAGTTGCTTAATAAGGTTTTAGCCGTTTTTTTGAAAAATCATTGGCTTAAAATAAGGGTTTTTTGTATCAAATTTCCTCTAAAAATTATTAAGCAACTGGTCTAATGTCTAATGCACCAACAATCTCAAAGTTGTTAAGCATCTTACTAATTACATCGGCGTGCCTTCCGGAGTGTCCACCACAACCTATAAAACCAATTTTGATGGGTTTGTTCATAAGCCTCTCTTTTCAATTATTTAAAACCTTTCTTTCGTGTAACAACTTGGCGTATTGCCTGAGTATGCATCAACCCCATTAAGTATGATTCAACAAGGGGAAGTCCAACAAGTTGTTTAAGTTCCTTACGATTACTTGTCTTAAGCGCATTTCTTACTGCGGTTGCGCTGGTTGGATTACTTTGGTGAAGTTTATGGCGGGCAATAAACGGAAGTAAATTCGGCGCGGCGACGGCAAGCCGTTTTCTTGTCCATGCGTCTTTTCCAATGCGATTATCTATTATAAGAATACGTAATGGGTTGAGCTTATCGCTGTCTGTGTGCCGTGCAAAGTCTTTAAAGAACCCGGAGTCCATATAGGCGTCTTTGCCGTTTACCCAAAATGTTGTTATTGGTATTTCTGATGACAACGCCCCACATTTACGCAAGCGCTTAGCCAAAAACTGCATGGGGTGATCCCCCTGTTCCAACCGTGATGAGCGAAGGACATGTTGAGTTGGAAAATCCGCCATTAACCAATCGGATCGCATAGTTCCTAGTTGTAGCATAGAGCTACGGTGTTCAACTGAGCCAAAGATAGAATATATATCGTCAATGCGACGATCATTGATTTTCTTAAAAACCGAGGCATATCCGCCAACAACATTCCACCCCTTTGATTCAAGAAATGCTTTAGCAGAATTTAGAGCGTCTAAATGCCCATGGTGGAACGGTGCTAAGGTTCCAGCAAAAAATATTAGTGCATTTTTTTGTCCTCGTTTCGGAATTCTTAGTTTATCTTGAGCAATCCAAGCCGTGAGGTCATTTCCGTAAACATCTTTTTTTAGATGGGTTATTAACTTGCAGTTGTGCATTTTTCTCCCGCAAGCCTTTGATGTTTTATCACATTTGAGATAAATACCGTTTTTGTCGAAACCTGTTTCTACATGCATCGCTACAATTTCCTCGTTTTTATTTAACTCAGCCCAACGTCCGAAAAAAACTTCGACAAACTTTTTTTGATTGCCATGCGTTGCTTCTCGAGCAGCAAGTCCAACTCTATAGTTAGGATACACTTTGGGAAACTTTGGCTTTTTAACAATCTTTAGACCAAGATCAGTAGCGAGTCCTAACAACAACAAACGAAGCCAAAAGGTATGTTGCCAGCCCCGTAACTGTGGCCCCCAAGTTTTTAGACGTTTTACTTTATCGTTCCAGACTTGTTGAAAATGTAATTCCTCATCTGGTAAAATAAGTGTTGTATCTTTTTGAAACTCCTTCAAAAATCGACTGACAATCTCCGCACTGGATGGTGCAATCATGCCCATAATAATATTCTTTCTTAAAACCAGTGCCGCACGCAGTCGTGGTAACACTTCTCTAGTCCATACTGTTGGCCAATCAAGCTCGTGTTCTAAAATAACCTCCGGATGGTTACGCAAGGCTCTTTGTTGATACAAGGTATATCGAGAGTCCATTAGTCTCCAGTCTATCGATTCTTCAGGGTCAATTGACAAACCAGGCTTTTTATTTTTAAAAGCCGTCTTTCCTGCGCCAGGCGGAGCAATAAAAATATGAGACTTTATATAGTTTCTGGTACGTAAGGACATGGATTCATTTTATGAAATTTTGGGCATTAAAGAAAGCTGTCTGGTTCTAAAGGGTTTTCCAATCCCGCCACCCGTACCCAAAACACCGGATTTGGCAAACCAAAAAACAGCCACAAATTAGCTGTTTTTAATGAAAATTCGTGATGAGTCTTCAATTGTGTGGAGACGATAGCTGTAAAGATGGATACCCATCTTCACAGGGCGGAAAACCCTGGTTCGGGAAATATACAGCATTTACTTGCAGAATCGGGGCTTGGGATTTTCATTTGTCTGAAATAGAAAAGGGGCGGACATAGACTGCTCTATATACGCCCCCATTGATGCTTGCCCCGGTCCTCCCCGGTTAGGCAGTCTCAGAGCTCAGGGTCTCTCTCAAGAGTCTCAGAACTCTTGCCTTCCGTTCGGACTGAGAGGCCTGTTCGCGGTGATACTTCGCGGTCATGCCGATGAACTCCAGTTGCGAGACGAAGAACAGCGTCCCGTTGCCAGCCTCACTTCCGAACCCCTGGCCTTTCGGGCTTTCGTAGCTCACGAGAACTTGGTCACCATCGATGGCGACTACCGTGAGCTTTGCTCTCGCCTTGATGCCAGCACTGTCGCCGAAGCCGTGAAAGCCGTTTCCGTTACGGCGACCTTTCGGATTTTGCACCTCGATCCAGGTCCACTCGGGATTGATGGCCACATCACCGACATGGATTGGAGCGAGATCCCCGAAGCTGAACTGATACCGCAGGTTGGAAAAGAACCGCATGATGTTCTCCTTGCCATTTTTGGCATGGCTGCCATTAGTCTTATTGTCATTATACCATATTATTTAATATTGTCAAGCTAAATTGGTAAAAAGTATGTATTTATTAACTTTTTTAAGATAGTTTTCCTATCCGGTCACCTCTTTCAATAATTAAAAAACTGGCAAAACTCAAAAAGAGTTAGTATTTATTGAACAGTTTCGACTTTTGAGTTTTCCAATCCCGGCATCTCTCCGCTCGAAAACTTCTTGGCCCCTCGACACCACTCGGGACAAGCAAACCCTTCTATGCGACTCAGGGTAAACCAAAAAGGCCAGCAGTAATACTGGTCTTTTTTCAAAAACTGATAAATGTGTGGAGGTTAATGAATCAAGTAGAACCTCATCAAATAAAAACGGCTTGATATCATCACGCCGCTTTTGGTATCACGTACAACGCCATGCCGCACCAGCTGTTGCACGCGTCTATCATTTTTTGAACAGAAATAAATTTACCGGGTCCGCGGAAAGGATCGTGAACATACACATAAGGTTGCGTAACCTGCGAATCGCATCCGGTAATACCATATTCCACGATCGCGTGTCCCGTCTGTCTAGTAATATTCAGAAAATGTTTCATATCTATGGATCGGATAATGGGCGCCTTTGCTTCAAGGCGGGCTCGCACATCATCAATGCTGTGGGGGTGAAGAATGAGGCCGCCCCCGTTCTTCACAAATGCGCGCGTTTCTTTGCTAAATGTCCGCGCCTTGTTTTTTGATGCATTTTTCAAGCAACGGTCTAATGCCGTAAGGGCATCCTCGTACCTGAGAGTTTTTTCTGAGCGAAGTTCCTTCGGTATTCCGGAAGGCCACGCTTGGACCGTTGCTTCCATTCCTCGTTCAAGAAAAAAAGATCCCAGTTTACCAAGGGTAACACCCTTGGAACTTTTGATGCGCATTTCTTTTACAGCACGTTTCAGCGTGATCCTCTCGCCATAAAATTTTAGCACCATTGTTGCACATGCCGGCCCACACCATATTGAATCAGCGGGCTGTTTAATGTACGGCATACTCAGTTCCATGCCATGCTCCTTGTGAATGAACTAAATTCTGAAACCTGAAAGTACATTAGCAAATCTTAAAAATATAGCAAGAGTTCCAACGTCGTTCAGTCTTTCAAGAGGACAGGAAAGGGTTATAACCAAAAAAGCGCAGATAAAATCCTGCGCTTTTTGGTTCTAATGCGATCAGAAAAAATGGAGGTTAATGAATCAAGTTAGAACCTGTTTCTTATTAGAAAACTATCATTTTCAATATGATTTTGTTGGTGGCTCGGTGTAGTTGAAATGCTTTTTGATAATTTTTTAGGAAATTTCAGATTTGGTTAGAACCTATCGAAAAGAAAACCCGCCAATTTTGGCGGAATTTATATTTAGAGGCCGATGTTGGCCAAAAATTCTACTGCTACCCAGCCCATACTTGTAAGTTCGAGTATTTCCACGGCTCCTTCTGGCATCAACTGTTTGAAAATCAATCAAGTTGAGGTTAAGCAATACCTGTAAAGAGTTATTGGTTTCAGAAACACCTAATATATTTTGGATTTCTTCTTTTCTTATCAACCCACATGGAACACGCGACAACTTAAATGCAAGTTTTCGAGCTTGTTCATTTTTAACCAGTTCGCGCACTATGTTGTTTGGTACAATGGTGCGTTGAAAAAGCTCGGATATTTCAGCAAGCGCAAGAGCTACACCATAACGCACCTTAGGGTCGTTCCATGGGTCGATTGGAAGGTCTGATTCCGGTCTACACTTTGTAGCGCTCGTATGAAATTTTGAAATAAGTTGCTGAATGCTTGATCTCTCTCCACGAATAACTGCAGAGACCAAAGACATTGATTCAGTCACAAACACATTGTAAACCATGCGGCCGCCTTTCTTTTATATAGAGTGCTAATGATACAAGTAGCACAAAAATTCTATTTTGTATAGCCATTTTATTTTACTTTTTGCAGAGGGTTCTAACATCGTCCAGAATTCCAGGACACGAGACTGGAATCGGGTATAACCAAAAAAGCGCAGACAGTGTCTAGCGCTTTTCGGTACTAACCTACTCGAAAAAATGGAGGCGACCGGAGTTGAACCGGCGTCCGGAACATGGCGCGTCAAAAAGTATACGGGCATATCGGCATTGCCCTCCTAAGAACCAATGGGCTGAAAATGCCGAGAAACACCCATTGGACTCTCCGTGTTGTTTGTCGTTCTTCGGCACGGAAGACCTTCAGAACCGCGGCCTGAACCCTTATGGGTCGGCCTAGCTTGAATGTATGACACCGGTGATGCAACCGATCAAGCATCAGCTACGCCGATGGCTGCGATATTACTATCGCAACGGGTCGCTTTAACCTATTAAGCTAAAGCAGGTGCGAATGCCCTTTCATCAGGTCCGAAGACCGAAGCAACTGCGTTTCGCACTTTTGACAATAAGTTTGCACTTATTTGTTTGTGAAGATTGTTTTAGGAAGTTACTCCACGTCTTCCACCCGATTTTTGACGTTTTAATGAACCGTCGAAACCCAACACCCCCATAGAACACTCAATCATTCTAATTTTTTAATTAAAGATTGAGTGTTCGGGCGAGCCCTCATTCGATAATTTAATACGAATGAGGAAGAGGGCTTTAGCCTTAAAATTATTCGGACGACTCTCTATTTTTTTGAGATATTCTTTCAAGATTTTCTTTTTCGTTCTTGCTCCCCATAAACTCTTTAAAAATCTTTCTCGCTGGAAAGCGTCTGCTTTGTTTTTAAAATTTTCACTATGGATTAAAACAAGCGGTCTTCTATGTTTGGTTACAGGAACATAACCAAGATTGTGTCTCTCAACTCTCTTTTCAAAATTATTCGTGCATCAAACATACAACTTGTTGTCTTTCTCGCTGTATAAAATGTATACATACCAGATCATGTTTTCATTATCCTATCTATTTCCCTCTCTGCCTCCCTTCTCTTGATTGTCTCCCTTTTATCCTGTTTTTTCTTGGATCGCGCGAGTCCGAATTCGAGCTTTATTTTTCCTCTTTTATTATACACCCTCAACGGCACCAATGTCAACCCTTTTTGGGCGGATTTTCCGATGAGCGCTTTGATTTCTGATTTATGCAAGAGGAGTTTTCGAGTTCGATACGGTTCATAACTTGCGGGAGCATTTTTCGGCTGATACGGGGGGATGTGAGCGTTTAAAAGTTCTGCTTCGACCGACCCGGAGGGTTTGGGTCTTATTATAATGTATGACCCGCCGAGACTAATGTGTCCCGTTTTGACCGACTTCACTTCGAATCCGAATAATTCCAACCCAGCCTCATACGTTTCGAGGATTTCGTAATCGAAAAAAGCCCTCTTATTGGTTGCTATCGCCACCATTGGTTTTAGAAGCAATTCAAGACGCAAATGATCACGCGTACATTTAGAAGCAATATTATACGCAAACGATTATGCAACGTGAGACGCAAGTTGCGTTTCAGTAGCGTTTAATTTTGCTTCTATCAACATCATGCCACGGAGTAAAAAAATAAAAAAGCATGCCCGCACTTGGTATTTCTCCGTTATTTCTCCGCTTGTCAAGTATTAAAAAATGTGGTACGAATAGAAACATCCTTTTCGCTCTTTGAAATGAAAAAAGGGGGTTCCATGTGCGGGCTAATCGGCGTCGTCGCTGAAGACGGCTCGGTCTCTGTATCCGAAGAGCTCTATGCGGGGTTGTGGTCGCTACAGCATCGCGGCAAAGAGAGTGCGGGAATCGTGACATATGGCGGTTTGCAATACCGTGACCGAAGGGAGATGGGAACGGTTGATGTGGTATTTCGGAATAACCACCTTTCTGAACTTTCGGGAAATGCCGGAATCGGACATGTCCGCTATTCGACCGCGGGTGCATCATGTCCTGAAAACGTCCAGCCGATCGAGGGAGTATATCGGAGCACGCCGTTCTGGATCGCGCATAACGGAAATCTTACCAACACGCGGGAACTTCGTGACGAGTGCATGAGGCGGGGATATTTTTTCAGAACGACGACCGACACTGAAGTTATCGCGGCCCTGATCTATTTTAATGAGCGGTATGATTTTTTGGATGCGGTACGCTCGGCCCTGTCTCGCATCAGGGGAACATATTCTTTGGTTCTCTTGTATAAAGACTCGGTTTACGGCATTCGTGACTCGAGCGGCAACCGTCCGCTGGTATACGGCGAGAGGCGGGGTATCCGGGTAATTGCTTCAGAGAGCGTTGCCTGTGATGTTCTCGGAATTCCATATGTTGCTGATTTTTCCGCGGGAATGATTCGGAAAATCACACCTGGGCATGCCGGAGCATTGTTTCCTGTTTCTGCCGGTTCGGTTCTTCAACTGCCGGAGGCAAAAAAATTCTGTATTTTCGAATACGTATATTTTTCGCGCCCCGACGCCAGATTTGACGGCAGAAGGGTGAAGGCGGCCCAGCGGCAGATGGGAAGGAATCTTTGGCGCGAATCACCGGTTGATGCTGACGTGGTCGTTCCGGTGCTTGACTCCGGAAAATACGCCGCAGAGGGTTTTTCGCGCGAATCGGGGATTCCGATGGAAGAATCGCTTTTTCGCTCGCATTATGTGGGAAGAACATTCATCGAGCCCTTGCAGGAGCGGCGTGAGAAGGGGATGCAGATTAAGTTTAACCCAATTGCGGAAGAAGTTTCAGGTAAGCGGGTCGCGGTCGTAGATGATTCGATTGTTCGTGCAACGGCCGCAAAAAAGGTAACTCATTTACTGCGAAAGGCGGGCGCGCAAGAGGTGCATCTTCGCATCAGTTCGCCGCCCTATCGTCATCCGTGTTATTACGGAATCGATACATATCGTATCGAAGGCGAACTTATCGCAAAACGTCATAATGGCAATATTGAAGAAATCCGAAAAGAAATCGGCGTCGATTCGCTGGGGTATCTGAGTCTTGCCGGTCTCGTGCGTTCGATCCTTGAAGTATCGGGCAAAAAATCACAACTTCGCGAAAACAATTTCTGCCATGCGTGTTTTTCGGGCGAATACCATATTCGGGTTTTCGAGAACGGGGACGGCAATGAATAACAGACGCGAAGACGAGAGCGAGCATAAGCTCCATGTCATACGGGCATATATCGAGCATGAACGCGAGCGGCGCCGCATTACGGAACTATCGACAATGCCGCTTCCCGAACTCTCATGCTTTGGTTATGGAGAGTTTTTCAATCTTGTCGAGCGTCAGCTCATGTATACGAATGAAGGATTTGGCGGGTGGAAAGAACTTTCCAATCCTGAAATTTTGGATGGAGCGTACCGATACGTTGCCGAAGGAAAGCGCGGATAACATATAAGGTTTTCAGGTCCTCGAAGGAGGGCCTTTTTAATTTATCGTGATTTTGATAGAGTAAAACCATGATTCGCGATGAAATTAAAAAAGCGATACTAAAAACGGTACAAAAAATGGATGGCGGCAAAACGGTTCCTGTTTTTTCCGTTGAAGTTCCGGAAATTCCTGAGCACGGGGATTTTGCGACGAATGTGGCCTTTGTTATAACTCGTACTCTTGCGAAACAAATAGAAGAAAAAACAAGTACGCTTCAATCACCAGATATACCGGCAATCAAAATTCGCACTGGCGACACAGCATGGCATAGAGTAACAGGTAGCTACCCAACTAAACCCTTAGATTTAGCACAATACCTTGTTGATCATCTGAAAAAGGAGACAGATTTATTTAAAAAAGTAGAAGTAGCTCCCCCTGGATTTATAAATTTTTCTTTAAAAGATGAATTTTTGTTGAAAAAACTTCAGGCGGTGAGAGAGAAGCCCGGTCAATGGGGAAAGAGTGATGCGGGAAAAGGAAAAACAATCGTTGTCGAATATTTTCAGTTGAATATCGGGAAAAGACCGCATGTCGGGCATTTGCGTTCTGCGGTTATTGGAGACGCGATTGCGAGAATATTTGAATGCGCGGGGTATTCCGTAAAAACCGATACGCACCAAGGCGATTGGGGAACCCAATTTGGAATTTTGCTTTGGGCGTTTAAAAAACTTTCACCGAGTGACCGAGCGGCTCTCATGAAAGAGTTGGAAGAAAATCCATTGGAGGGTTTTCATAGACTGAACCTTTTATATAGTGGAGCGAACAAAACGGCGGAAGGATATGACGAAAATCCCGGAAAAGAAGAATTTGCAAAGCTTGAGCGGGGGGAAGCCGAAAACAGAAATATATGGAGGGAATTAAAAGGCGCTTCCGAAGAAAATTTTTTGCGGGGCGGAGTAAAACTTCTTCGGTTGAGGGATTTTGAAGAATATAAGGGAGAAAGCGAATATGAAACAGATATGCCAGCCATTGTGAACGGGGCATTGAAAAAGGGTGTCGCAAGAAAGAAAGATGAAGCGATTGTTGTTGATCTTTCGGGTGAGGGACTTGATGAGGCGGTGCTTATTAAATCGGACGGCGCTTCTACATACCTTTTGCGCGATCTTGCCACCATTATATATAGAAAGAAAAAGTGGAAATTCGCAAAAAGTCTTTATGTCGTTGATGTGCGGCAGTCGCACCATTTTAAGCAACTGTTCCGCGTTGCCGAAAAACTTGGATTCGAAGGGTGGGGAGAGTCACAGCATATCGAATTCGGATTCATGAAACTCCCGGAAGGCGCTCTGAGCACGCGGGCGGGGAATGTTATTTCCCTGAATGCTTTGCTTGATGAAGCGGAAAAGCGGGCGCGTGCCGTAATCCAAGAAAAAAACCCCGATCTTAAAAACAAAAAAGAAATCGCAAAGCAGGTTGGCCTTGGCGCCATAAAATATTTCGACCTTTCGCATAATCGCCGTTCGGGTATCGTATTCCGGTGGGAAGACGCTCTTTCATTCGAGGGAGATACCGGCCCCTACCTTCAATACGCCCGCGCGCGACTGAACAGCATTCTTCAAAAAGCGAAAGAGGCGGGCATTTCTAAAAAAATTCCAGATTCATCCGAACTTGATCCGCTCGAACACCGGCTAGCTGCCGCAGTTCTCCGATACCCGGAAGCGATTGAGGATGCTTTGGCCGAATACCTGCCAAATATCCTTGCGCATTATCTTTATTCATTGGCACGCACAGCAAACGAATTCTACCATTCCCGTCCGGTCCTCCAGGAAGCGGATGCGCAAAAAAGGGCCGTCCGGCTTTTGATCGTTGAAACAGTAGCCACAACACTCAAACACGGTCTCGGCCTTTTGGGAATCGAATCACCCGATGAGATGTAGATTCGATCGGTTCCCCAATACAAAAAAGCAACCTATTGGTTGCTTTCATTTTCTTTTGAACGTGAAACAGGCACATTGCAAAACGGATCAATCGCATTTTTGCCTTCGTGTGCTTGGGTATCGTGGTTGTAGATAAAAGAACTTTGCCAAGGGAAACACGCGATTGGAGATGCGAAGTTTATATTCTGTTGGGTTGTGCTCACGGGGATATCCGCGGCCTTGTATACGCAGGTTTTAAATTTCAACGAAACGTTGCGCGCTTCCCCGTCTGTAACAAACGCCGTGCCCGGGTGATCTATGACATACAGCGCCGGACGCTTCGGCTTGGGTTGGTTTTGGAAGAAATGTTCGGTTGAGGTTTTATATGACCCGGGGATTTCATTCCAGCGGTAAAAGCCGTGACGAACCTTTCCGCCGGAGTTATACACCGGGTCCTTGTCAACCGAATCGATAACCCAGTCAACAAATGAAAACGGAACGGCATCATCAAATTGCCACCTCCAGACATTCTGAACGTTGAGGATGCTTCCGTCTGCTTTCCGGAGGGATTCAAAAATACAACCGCGAATGAATTGCACGATGGCATATTCTTCCAGAAAGAGTTCCTGGTCGGTTTCATATTCGGCAATAAGGCGCGTGCCATAACTTGGTGTTCCGCCGATCATTATCTGGTAATCATCAATTTTTAGCGAAAAACGCATTAATCCGCAGGTTGCCGTTTTTGCACAATCCTTGTTTGTGAAGGTAAAACTGCGTGAGTTGAAAAAGGTCAGGTTTGATGGCGCATTCCCGGCGCCAATAAGAAACACCGATAACACGACGATAAAAAATGCGGTCCACTTCATGGCGGGGCCTCTTGTGTCAAAGATTATGTGATTGATATACCACGAACACACATTTTAAACAACACCAAATGCTCCCGCAAAAACGTGCCGGTGGTTGCCATATGAGCGAGTGTTGTGGTAGTATCGTATGCAGAACATTGAAGACTTAAATTAGGAGTGGAGCAATGTTTCTGCAATGGCTGTGGCTTTTCGTGGTCTTTTCGTTTAATCTTGCGATTTTGACCACGATTATTTATTGGTCGCAGGATGCCTCAAGGACTCTCATGGTTTTCGGGATTAAGTTCAGATCCGTGTGGACATTTTGGTTTGGTGTTGTTGCGGTGTTAAGCCCGGTGTATTGTTTCGTCAACTATCTTTTTTTCTACGCATATTGGTTCGGGTATCAAAAACTTTTTCAAGGACAGATGTGGTGGGTGGTTGTTACGATGT
>MHQO01000003.1:2627-20879 GCA_001820675.1 Candidatus Sungbacteria bacterium RIFCSPLOWO2_01_FULL_47_10 | reverse complement strand
CATTTCTTGAAACATGGTTGTATCTCGGCGAATTGCCGCCCGGAAGAGCAATTATTGCTTTGTTCTTTCTTGCGGGCGCTTTGATTACCATACTTTGGAAATAGAAATACGGCGTCATACGCCGTTTTTTGATTTTTCGGCGTATTTGCGTATGATGAATACTATGGCAGACGACAACCGACAATTGAATCTTCCTCAACGAGAAGAAAAAATTCTTGAATTTTGGGAGCGGAACAAGATATTCGAGAAGTCGCTGGAAAGTAGAAAGTGGAGCGTAAAAAGTGGCAGGAAAACAGGACGTAAACCATGTTCCACATTCAACATTCCACACTCCCGTACATTTGTATTCTACGAAGGTCCTCCGACTGCAAATGCCGCCCCCGGCATTCACCATCTTGAGTCGCGTTCGTTTAAAGACCTTATTCCGCGGTATAAAACCATGCGGGGCTTTTTTGTGCCGAGAAAAGCGGGATGGGATACCCACGGCCTGCCGGTTGAAATTCAGGTTGAAAAAGAGCTCGGGTTAAAGACAAAAAAAGACATCGAGACATACGGCGTTGCGCAGTTTAACGAAAAATGCCGCGCGTCGGTGTGGCAGTTTAAGGAAGAGTGGGAAAAGTCGACAAAGCGCATCGGCTTCTGGCTTGATCTTGAGCGGCCATATATTACCTATGAAACTTCATACATGGAAAGCGTCTGGCGGGTCATTAAAGAAATATGGAAAAAAGGTCTGCTCTACCAGGATTTTAAAGTCGTTCCGTGGTGTTCGCGATGCGGCACCGGACTTTCCACGCATGAGCTGGGCCAGCCGGGGGCGTATCAAACGCTGAAAGAAAATTCGATTTTCGTCAAACTCAAAATTCGGGGCAAGAATAATGAGTATCTGCTTATCTGGACCACTACACCATGGACACTTCCCGCGAATGTTGCGGTTGCGGTAAACCCGAAGATTGAATATACCAAATATAAAATCACAAATCACAAATCACAAGTCACAGACAAATCTCAAACCCAAAATTCCAAATTACAAACTGCCGAATATGAATATGTGTGGTCGGCAACAACGCCCCCGCACGATGCGGATGAAAAAGTTGAAGTTGTTGAGAGGAGGTCGGGGCATTCATTGCTCGGAAAAGAGTACGAACCGCTTTTTCATATTCCGAAAGAATATTCGTTGGGGTCGAAACCGGAATATAGAGTCATCGCGGGAGATTTTGTATCGACGGAAGAAGGGACCGGCATGGTGCATATCGCTCCCGCATTCGGGGAGGACGACATGAGAGCGGTAAAGTCACAAGTCATAAATCACAAATCACAAACAAACTCAAAATTCCAAACTCCTTATACGGCCGAGCCGTCAGGCTTTAGGCAAAATTCCAAACTTGATTATCCGATTCTGCATACGGTTAATGCGGACGGCACGATGAAAGCGGGAATTGTTGGCGAAGGGAAATTTGCCAAGGCGGCGGATGCCGATATTGTCGGGGATTTGGAAAAGCGCGGCATACTCCACGCGGCAAAACCATACGAGCACGAGTATCCGCATTGCTGGAGGTGCGGCACTCCGCTTCTGTATTTTGCCAGGAACGCATGGTGGATCAAAATGACCGCGCTGAAAGAAAAACTTTTGAAGAACAACAAAACAATCAACTGGACTCCGCCGCACATCAAAAACGGCAGGTTCGGGGAGTTTTTGAAAGAGGTGCGCGATTGGGCGTTTTCACGCGAACGGTTTTGGGGAACTCCGCTTCCCGTGTGGAAATGCGAGTCGTGCGATTCCGCTCGTGTGGTGGGGTCTCTTGCCGAACTTGCGGAATTTTCAGCCCGGAAACCGAGGAATGAATACGTTATGTTGCGGCATGGTCAGGCGAGCCACAATTTGACCGGAGAAGTCGGTCCGGTACTGCCAAGATTTGCTTCCTCTTTGACACTCGCGGGAAAAACCCAGATTGAGCGGGCCTCGAGAATACTCGCGAAAGAACGCATTGACCTGATTTTTTCTTCCGACCTTGAACGGGCAAAAGAAACCGCGGAAATCGTACGGAGTGTCATTAAAAAACCGGTGAGTTATCACGCGGAACTTCGTGATTATAACATTGGCGATTATCACGGCATGAAGGTTGAAGAATTCCATAAGATATTTCAATCAACTCTTGAAAAATTCGACCGGATTGTGCCCGGAGGCGAATCCTGGTCCGATGTGAGGAAAAGAATGGCGCAGTTCGTTTTTGGCCTGGAAAAAAAATACGAGGGAAAGAAGATTCTCATTATCAGTCACGGCGATCCGTTGTGGCTGTTAAACGCGTCATTCGAAGGTATTTCGCGCGAGGAAGCAATTCGGTCCGGGTGGTATCCTGAAACGGGAGAGGTGAAAAAATTGATAATTCCTCCGCTTCCTTTTGACGCGGGGGGCGAGATAAACCTGCACCGTCCGTATATTGACGGGTTCTTTCTTGAATGCAAGAAGTGCGGGGGAGTTATGAAGCGCGTCTCCGAGGTGATTGACGTATGGTTTGATTCGGGAGCCATGCCGTTTGCGCAGATTCATTGGCCCTTCGACTCGGCTCAGGGCGGGCCTTTCGCTGAAAATTCTAAATCCGAAATCCTAAATTCTAAACAAATTCAAAATTCAAAATTTAAAATTCCAAAACTTTTATTTCCGGCTGATTATATTTCCGAGGCGGTTGACCAAACCAGAGGATGGTTCTATACCCTTCTTGCTGTTGCAACGCTTCTTGGGAAACGGGCGCCGTATAAAAACGTGATATCGCTCGGGCATGTGTTGGACAAGAACGGCCAGAAGATGTCGAAATCAAAGGGGAATATTATCGACCCGAAAGAGATGATACGAAAGTACGGCGCGGATTCCATCCGCTGGTATTTTTACAGCATTAACGCACCAGGCGAGCCGAAGCGCTTCGATGAAAAAGACCTGCAATTAAAACTCCGAAGTTTTCTTGGAACGCTTTGGAATTCGTTTGTTTTCTTTGATACGTATGTGGATAAAATTCCCGCCCTCGCTTACGCCTTTGGCGGAAAAGCTACGGCGGGCAAGCAAAATCCAAAATCAGAAAATGTTCTTGACCAATGGATTTTGCTTAAACTGGACGATTTGGTTGCCGATGTTACGAAAAGGCTCGACGCATACGATATCACCGGGGCGGCGCGCGCGATTGAAGAATTTACGATCAGCGATTTTTCAAACTGGCATCTGCGAAGATCGCGCAGGCGTTTTCAGAAACCGAAAACTCCGGTTGAAAAAAGAGGGGCGGCAGAAACTGCGGGATACACTTTGGCAACATTGGCAAAAGTAACCGCGCCGTTTGTTCCGTTTATTTCGGAAGTGTTGTGGCGGGAATTGAGGAAAAAACTCGGGTTGAAGGAAGAAAGCGTGCATTTGGCCAGCTGGCCAACCCGCAACCCGCAACCCGCAACCCGCAACAAACGGCTGTTAAAAGATATGGACGCGGTGAGAAAAATTGTGGCTGAGGCGCTGAAGATGCGTGCGGATGCGGGGATAAAAGTAAGACAGCCGTTAGCCGCACTCCACATTCCACGTTCTACGCTCAACGAGCAATTGCGTGAACTGATAAAAGAAGAAGTTAATGTCAAAGAAATTTCCTTTGGCAAGGAATTGAAATTTGATACGACAATCACGCCGGAATTGAAAGAAGAAGGGATGGTTCGGGAAATTGTGAGGAATATCCAGGAATTGCGTAAAGACCTCTGCCTGCATCCGCGGGAAAAAGTTCGCGCGCATTTTTCGGGAGTGCGCGAAATTGATGAAGTCGTTGAAAAATGGAAAAAATTCATCATGGCCGAGGCCGGAGCGGATGAGGTTTCCATCGGCGGCAAAAAGACGTTCAAAGCCGAGCGGAACTTGGAAATTGACGGAAAGCAGTTCTGGATAGGCATTGACAGAACATAGTTGGTTTTAGTATGTTTATAATAGTTCACTGCTCTTTAATTAATCGGAAACACGCGAATGACCCGGAAAGAAATTATAGAAAAGTGTAAGATTATTGAACAAAGATTGTATGATTGTGAGAAACAACATAAGTTAATCATGCTTGATCTAAAAAAATTACAAGCAGAATGTGACCATTTGAATTTAGAGACAGGCGAAAGCAAAATTTGCGCAGATTGCCGGAAGTTTTTTTGGTAAACCATATCAATTTTAAGGGTTCATTGCATTAATGACCCTTTTTTCTTTTGTCTAAAAATGCGATAATTAAATCGCACATGCTCACGAATTTGAGCACGAACGTCACGGATACATATTAGACCAGTTGCTTAATAAGGTTTTAGCCGTTTTTTTGAAAAATCATTGGCTTAAAATAAGGGTTTTTTGTATCAAATTTCCTCTAAAAATTATTAAGCAACTGGTCTATTAGTGAAATTTGTGGCCATATTCGTTCAGATTAGCGATGCACACTACCGAAGGCATCATTTTAAAAAAAATCCCTTACGGCGAGGCGGGCGCATTGATTACCGTTCTTACGAAAGACTTCGGAAAGATAACGCTTGCGGTACAGGGAGTAAAAAAAGAGGCCGCAAAGCTGAAGGGCCACATTGAGCCGATGACGCATTCGGCAGTTTCTTTTGTTATCGGAAAAAATATGTATCGGGCAACGTCGGCTGATTCGATAGATTTTTTTCCGAATATTAGGAGCGATTTTGAGAAATTATCTGTCGTCTCGTACGTCATCAATCTTATTGACGCCAATACGTTTGAGGAGCGTGGAGATCCGCGGCTCTTTGAATCGGTGCGGGATGCGTTTGTGTTGCTTGACGGTGCGGGTGGCGGCCGGTCGGAATATGAAAAAATTCTGCACGATTTTCACATTCGATTTCTTGATATTTTTGGCCTGCTCCCGCCCCAGAAAATAGGTGCCGACCATGTTAGAACTGTTTTGGCGAATCAGTTGGGGGTGCGGTATGATATAATGGGGCTATAATCAACAAATTACGAATATTCCGCGAATCTGCAAATATGTATTTGTACATTCGCGTGTATTTCGTATTTCGCTGACGCATGTCTGACAAGATAGAAGAATTGAAGAAAAGAATGTATTCCACCGGAGGGCCAAAAGAGCGCAGGCGAAAAGAATTTTCTGAAGAAGTTAAAAGCAAGTCTTCGAAGAAGAAAACATACTGGAGCGACGAAGCCGACACGGGCATCGGCGCTTTTAGCGCAGAAACAAAAGAATCGCTCAAACCGATTGTGGGGGAGGGAGAGCTCGAAAAAGGGGACGCGGCGAATGGAATAAAACGCGCATGGTCGCTCCGCACGAAAATATTCATCGGTGTCATAGCTCTCTCCGCGGGCCTTTTAATTACAGCAGCAATTTCTATTTATTTGAGCATCGCGCCTTCCGGGCAGGCGGTTGATCTTGTTATCAACTCCGGGCATTATTCCGCGGCCGGGGGGGTTGTGGAGTGGGAAATCGTATTTCGAAATACCGATACGGTTGTGATCAAAGATGTTGATGTCACGTTCGTATATCCGCCCGGTTCCATTCCCGAAGAAGATGGCGCAAAGAATACCCTGCGTTCGCGCGCATCTCTCGGCACCGTAGAGCCAGGCCAGATTCGGCGCCAAAGATTTTCGGCCCGACTTTTCGGGACTGCCGATGAAGAAAAGACCGCAGAAGCCATTGTTGTCTATCAGCCGGAGAATGTTTCTTCACGGCTTGTTGAGCGAAAAACGTTTACGACAATTATTTCCCAGGTTCCTCTGGCGGTGTCCTTTACTATGCCCGAACAGGTTGTGAGCGGACAGGATCTGGAGGTTGTTGTTGATGTAACATCAAGTTCACAGGCCGGTTTTCAAAATATATCCATGAGAATTGACTTCCCGTTCGGGTTTCAGTTCCATTCTTCCGACGTTCCTTCGGACTTTGAAAATAATATTTGGTATTTTGGGGACCTTCAAGGAGGAGAAAGCCGCCGCATTACGCTCCAGGGGAATATTCTTGGCTTGCCCGAGGAAATAAAACCGTTTCGGGTAACCCTTGGTGAGTATAATTCGGAAACGCGGCAATGGAAGACATTTCTTGAAAAAGCGGGCGAGACGCGCATTGCCCCTTCGTTTCTTTTTGTGCGCCAGGAGTTGGTGCGTCAGGAAGAGGATATCGTAAAATTCGGAGAAGTGCTGACATTCAATGTTCGGTATAAAAACAATCTGCCCGTGACCGTCCGTGATGTTTCCATTCGCGTGCGGCTTTCCGAGGAATTTTTCGATATGCGGAGTTTGAAAACGAACGATGGTTTTTTTGACGGACAAAGCCGCGAAATCATATGGAATGCCGCATCGGTTCCCGGCTTGAAAGAGCTTGATGCCGGTGAGGGGGGGATGGTCTTTTTTTCCATTTCTGCCATCAAACAACCTCCGATTACGAAGTCGTCAGACAAGGAATTTGTTGCTGTGTCGGTTGCAAATATAAATACCCAAACCGTTCCGCGCGGGTTTGAGGGGGTAAAACTTGAATACGAAGATATTTTGACTATGAAGTTTCAGACCGAGCTTTCTTTCGGGGCGAAAGCGATTTTTTACAACTCGCCGCTTGGGGCGAATATCGGTTCTCTTCCTCCGCGCATCGGCAGGGAAACGGGATATACGGTACTGTTCGAGATTTCAAACATATCAAATGATCTTAAAAATGCCAGAGTATTTGCTTCATTGCCCGGGAATGTGCGGTGGCTTGACCGGATGACGGGCGACGAAACGGAACGTATAAGTTTCAATTCATCATCAGGCGAATTGACCTGGGATATCGGGTCGATTCCCGCCGGAACGGGTTTTATCCGTCCGCGGGTTTTTCTTGCGTTTAATATTGCATTAACTCCCGGCGAGGACGTTCTCGGACAACGGGCTCTTTTGGTAAAAAATATTCGCATCGTTGCAACCGATTCTTTTACGGGAGTCGATCTGGGGGCGCGTCTTCCCGACATTACCACCGAGCTGAAGGATGACCCGCGCGCGGGACGGGAAGGATGGTCTGTTGCTGAATAGGAGCCTCGCCCCCTATTTCGAGTCGTTGGGCGAAACAGCAACCGCAAAATCCTGAAGTACCATGACACCGCGCAGAAAGAAGGCTTCTCGGATGAGGCCTTTTTTGTTTGATAACGGGATACATACGTGTATAATGAAGCAAGGATTGATATACGTTAGACATGAAAGAGACCGGCCAAAACATAATGGAAAAAATAGTCGCCTTGGCAAAAAGGCGCGGTTTTGTTTTTCCCGGTTCGGAGATTTACGGCGGGCTTGGCGGGACATGGGATTATGGGCCTCTGGGGGTTGAGCTGAAGAATAATATAAAGAAAGAATGGTGGAAAAGGTTCGTTCAATCGCGGGATGATGTATATGGGGTTGATTCGGCGATTTTAATGAATTCACGAGTGTGGGAAACATCGGGGCACACTTTGAATTTCACAGACCCGTTGTCCGAATGTAAAATATGTAAATACCGTTTTCGGACCGATCAAATTACAGACCCAAAAGTTTGCCCTCATTGCGGAGGAACGTTGAGTTCTCCCCGCAAGTTCAACATGATGTTCAAGACCCACGTCGGCCCCGTTGAAGATACTGCGGCCGAGACACATTTGCGGCCGGAAACCGCCCAAGGAATGTTCGTGAATTTTAAGAATGTTCTGGATTCCATGCACCCGAAACTTCCGTTCGGCATCGCACAGATCGGCAAAGCGTTTCGGAACGAAATCACGCCTGGAAATTTTGTTTTCCGGACGCGCGAATTCGAGCAGATGGAAATTGAATATTTTATCCGGGAAAACGATTGGCGCGGACGATTTGAATCGTGGCTTTCGGAAATGCACGACTGGGCGGCGTCAGTCGGTATCAGGAATTTGCACGACCGTGAAGTTTCTGCAGAAGACCGGGCCCACTACTCGGAACGCACCGTTGATTTGGATTTTGACTTTCCGTTCGGGAGAGAAGAACTCTTCGGCATTGCATATCGGACGGATTTCGATCTGAAAGCGCATACGGAAAAATCCGGGGCAGATCTTTCGTATTACGACGAGGAGAAAAAGGAACGATTTATTCCGCACGTGATCGAGCCGACATTCGGAGTTGACCGCACGTTACTCGCGGTGCTTATCAGTTCATTCACGGAAGAAGATGGAGGAAAACGGGCCGTTTTAAAACTTCCGATTCGTCTTGCTCCGTTCAAAGTCGCCGTATTCCCGCTTCTTGCCAATAAGACGCTATTGGTAGAAAAAGCGCGGAATATATATACGGAATTAAAAAAATATGCCCCCGTGGCATGGGACGAGAGAGGGAATATCGGCAAGCGCTACTACGCCCAAGACGAGATCGGGACTCCGTGGTGCATTACTGCGGATTTTCAAACACTTGAGGACGATACCGTGACAGTGAGGGACAGGGACACGGCAAAGCAGGAGAGGGTCGCCGTAACAGAGCTTAAGAATTATTTGGAGAAACAGTTGGAATAAAGAGTTAAACTCTGAAGTATGGAGTGAAAAATGTAAATCGACAACGCAAAATTTAAAGTTTTATTTTTTTCGTTTTACGTTTTACACTTACTACCGTGTTCAAAAAAATCGTTTTACCCAACGGCTTGCGGATCCTGACCTCTCCCATGAAAGGCACGAACACTGTCACAACTTTGGTCATGGTCGGAACGGGCTCCGATTATGAAAATTCGAAAAATAACGGCATTTCCCATTTTCTGGAGCACATGTTTTTTAAAGGAACAAAAAACAGGCCGAA
Organism: Candidatus Sungbacteria bacterium RIFCSPLOWO2_01_FULL_47_10; assembly: GCA_001820675.1. Lineage (GTDB taxonomy): Bacteria > Patescibacteriota > Minisyncoccia > Sungbacterales > GWA2-42-14 > 2-01-FULL-47-10-A. The sequence continues at coordinate 12,124 of MHQO01000003.1, read as the reverse complement.
ACCACTTGATGTCCTGCGGGAGCTTGATTCCATAGGTTCGATCTCAAATGCATTTACGTCGCACGAGTTCACGGGATATTTTATCAAAGCGGGAAAGACATTTCTTGATTCTTCTCTTGACCTTTTGTCCGATATTTATAAAAATTCTCTTCTCAAGGAGGAAGAGGTGGACCGCGAGCGTCAGGTTATCAAGGAAGAAATCCATCGGCATAACGATACCCCCACGATTTACATCTGGCGGATATGGGAACGACTTCTATACGGCAATCAGCCGGCGGGCTGGGAAACGCTGGGCCCAGAGAAGGTTTTGGACAGTCTCATGCGCAAGGATTTTATTCATTATTTCAACACGCATTACGTTTCCACGAATACCGCGGTTATCGTTGCGGGGAGTTTCGGCGAGGACGAGACAATCGAAAAAATTAAAAAATATTTTTCCGGAATCAGGACCGCAAAAACGGGGTCCCCCCCCCCTCTTCTCGGGGGCCAAAAAAGGCCGAAGCTTGAGATCGAATACAAGGAAACGGATCAGTCCCATATCATAGTCGGTTTCCACGGCCTCCCTGCCGCGCACAAGGATGTGTTTGCCATGCGGCTTCTTGCCGTAATTACGGGCGGTTTTTGGAGTGCAAGGATGTTTGAAACGATAAGAGAAAAACTTGGCCTTGCGTATAATGTGCGATCTTCCGATGAATCATTTTCTAATCGCGGGTACTTTGTAACATACGCGGGCGTCGACCATTCAAATGCAAAAAAAGCGATTGCCGCAATTCTGAAAGAATACCGCAAACTTGCCGACAGGGGCATTTCCCAAAGGGAGCTGAAGCTTGCACGGAATTATGTCAGGGGAACATCGCTCATCGGGATGGAAGCGTCCGATGCCGTTGCTGATTTTATCGGAATTGAGGAGATCGTTACGGGAAGGCCGTTGACGGTTGAGGAAGTTTTCAGTAAAATAGATAAGGTAACGGTTGAAGATGTGAACCGGGTCGCGAAGAAAATTTTCACCGAGCGCGGTCTGAATATGGCGGTGATCGGGCCATATAAGGAACAAAAAGAATTTGAGAAACTTCTTAAATTGTAAACAGCGTATGTGCGCATATGTGAGCGTACACATTCGCGAATCGCGAATGTGTTCGTGATATACGCGGACAAATTCGCATACGTTGGCGAGGATCATGAAAGGCGCAACCCCGATAGATATCTCGTATAAAGTGTTCGTGAAATTTTTCCTTGTCGTAGGAGGAGCATTTTTGGCGTATTATCTTTCGGATGTGCTTGCGGCACTTCTTTTTGCGGTTGTGGTGGCGTCTGCCATTGACCCTGCGGTGAAATGGTTTGAAAAATATGCCATTCCCCGCCTGGCAGGCGTGATTATTATTTACCTTGCGGTTTTTTCTGTTTTCGCCGGTGTTTTTTATTTTTTGATTCCGCCCATTTTCGGCGAGTTTCGGTCGTTTCAAGATGTATTTCGGACGTATGAATCGAAATTTATCACGGGCCTGCAGGAATTTGACGGCATCCCGTTTTTTGAATTCGTTCCGAAAAGCGCCGAGGGTTTTCTTTCGTCGGGATCCCTTGCGTTGAGCGAGGTTACGGGAGACGCGCTCGGAATACTGTCTGCGATATTCGGGGGGCTTATGTCCCTTCTCGTGCTTATCGTGGTTTCATTTTATCTTTCCGCTCAGGAAAACGGCATTGCGAATTTTTTGCGACTGGTGACCCCTCTCGAATACGAAGAATATCTTATTGCCATCTGGATACGTTCTCAAAAGAAAATGGGCCAATGGCTACAGGGCCAGCTCATCCTGGGGGCGTTGGTCGGCGTTTTGGTATTTATCAGTCTTACGATCCTGGGAATTAAATATGCCCTGCTTTTCGCCGTCCTTGCGGCTCTTCTTGAAGTTATTCCGATTATCGGCCCCATTCTTGCCGCAGTTCCCGCGGTGTTTTCCGCGTTTTTGACCGGCCCGTTTTTGGGATTCCTGGTGATCCTTCTCTATTTCGTTATCCAGCAGCTTGAAAGCCATTTGATTGTCCCGACCGTTATGCGAAAAACTATCGGCCTGAATCCGCTTGTTGTGATTATCGCATTATTGATCGGAGTAAAACTCGGCGGCATTCTCGGCTTGTTCTTGGCCGTTCCCGTCGCGTCCGTTCTCGTGGAGCTTGTCGTTGATCTTGATAAGAACAAAAGAAAAGGGGCGCTTCTTCACGAGACGCCCGCCGTGAAAGTGTGACGAATATCAATATTTCAAACCCTAATGAACCAGACCGAAATCAATATAAGAACCACTTGACTGATCTTGCCCGCCCACACGTACCGTGCGTCTTTCCAGAGGTGGCGCCCGAGGAGGATTCGCGAATGCATGAATGAGTGAAATTTTTTAACCCAACGAAAAGGGTTTTTTTGTTTCCAGATCCAAAAAACCGGCTGGAGAGAATCGGGAAGAATTCCGCCGATGATCGCAATGCAGATGGGAAGCAGTTCCTGAAGGGTGAAGTGCGGCTGAATAAGCATAAGGACAAGTGCTGACCCGAGAGCGATATCGAGTGCTACCCTCGCGAGGTCCCGGAATATCAGGGCCTTGTCGGGAATAAGGCGGTGATTATAGTTTTCGCTCAAATCTTCATCGACCGAATGAAGGTGCCAATCCCAGTGGGGAATTGCGTCCGAGAGGTAATGCGATGCGACTGCAACTGTAAAAATGAGCGCAGGATCGGCGTCGAAAAAAGGTTTGGAAACCGCGGTTGCGACTAAAATATGGGTGGTTAAGGTCAAGGTTTTAGAAGCTGTGTTAGACGCTATTGGTGTAACGCCATGATAGACGCTAATAGTTATTGTACGGGTGAAATCGAGAACGTTTTCTTATTGTATCCAAGATTTTGATTTAAGAAAAGACGCCTGAAGGCGTCATATTCACTTTTGCGTTTTATTGCTTATTGTGAGGTAGCGGATTATTTCCTGGTCGTCGGCGTTCGCGTCAATATAGACCATTCCGGGGTATATTTCGAATTTATTTGAAAGGACAAGGTGAATGTTCCAGCGTTTTGCCTGCATGACGGCGCGCTTCAGATTCGGATTCTTTTCAGACCGTTCAAAAATAAAAACTTCTTTGATGCAACTGACATCAATACATCCGCGGTATGCGTCTGCACCATACACATTTTCAGTCGGAGTTCGTTTTGCGCACATGAGCATCGGGGTCCATTCTTCGCAGGGCCAACTCTCAATGCCGAGGAAACCTTCATAAGATTTCGCCACATTCTTTTTTTTCTGCAATGCCCTGTCCATAGCTTCTTCTTGTTGTTCACTGCGTACCATTTCCTCGTATGCTTGTCGTATTGCCGAATTCTTTGAAGGGGCATATGGCCAAGAGTGGGCGGTATAAAGAATTAGCGCACTCATCGAAACGACAATAAGGCCGCCGAGAATGATTTCCTTTTTCACCCGTTTTCCTTTTTTGAATAGGGCGTTTCTTGAAAAGAACGCATATCAAGGGTATCATGGACATATCATTATGTCAACGCGGAAGAAAAAATTCTATATCACAACCGCCATTGATTATGTAAACGCAAAGCCCCACATCGGGCATGCGCTTGAGAAAATTCAGGCGGATGTTGTGGCGCGATTCCATCGCAGGCGCGGCGAGGATGTCTTTTTTTTGACCGGCGCCGATGAACATGGCGTCAAAATCGTCCGTGCGGCGGATGCGGCGAAAAAACCGGTTGCGGATTTTGTCGATGAACAGTCCGGACATTTCCGACAATTGCGAACACTGTTGAATTTATCATGGAATGATTTTATTCGAACAAGCGACCAAAAACGCCATTGGCCGGGGGCGCAAGCGCTTTGGATGAAATTGCACGAGGCGGGGGATTTGTATAAAAAGAAATACCGCGGGCTTTATTGTGTGGGGCACGAAGCATTTGTCACCGAAAAAGACCTTACGGACGGGAAATGCCGCGATCACCAAAAAGCACCCGAAGCCGTCGAGGAAGAAAATTGGTTTTTCCGACTGTCGAAATATGCCCGAGAAATTGAATCAAGAATCAAGAATCAAGAATTAAGAATAATTCCGGAAACGCGGAAAAACGAAATTTTGTCTTTATTTGAATCAGGGCTCGAAGATGTGAGTTTTTCGAGGCCGCGAAAAGACTTATCATGGGGCATTCCCGTGCCGAATGATCCCGAACACACGATGTATGTATGGTGCGATGCGCTTGCGAATTATATTACCGCAATCGGATACGGCAGTGAAGATTTAAAATTTGAAGATTTGTGGCCTGCGGATGCGCACATCATCGGCAAAGATATCTTGCGGTTTCATGCGGCAATATGGCCCGGCATGCTTTTGTCGGTGAGACTTCCATTGCCAAAGTCAATTTTTGTACACGGATTCATCACGGTCGATGGAGAAAAAATGTCAAAAACGATCGGAAACGTTATTGATCCGGCGGAGCTTGTTAAAAAATATAGTTCGACAGGCTCACCACGGGCGGCACGGGATGCGGTGCGCTATTATTTATTGCGGGAAATTCCATCGGGAGAAGACGGAGATTTTTCATATAAAAAATTCGAGGACCGATACAACGGCGATCTTGCGAATGGGATCGGAAATCTAATCGCGCGCGTAGCAACGCTCGGAGAACGAGTCAGCCCTTTACACTATAAAAAAGACATGGTTCCTATTGAAGAAGATTTTAAAGCGCTTGAAGCCGAAGTGCGCGCCGAGTATGAGGCGTCACTCGAGAAATTCCGTTTTAATGATACGCTTGGGTCCGTGTGGCGCCTTGTCGGGGCTACGGATAAATATATAAACGATACGAAGCCCTGGAGTATTAAGGAAAAGGGGAAAATCACCCCCATTATTGCGTCAACATGCTATCGCATTGACGTTATTTGCGAATTATTGGAACCGTTTCTGCCGGAGACTGCTGAAAAAATAAAAGAACGGATTGCGTTTGATGATGGTGAAATAAAAATAAAAAAGGGAAACACATTGTTTCCCCGTCTGAAATGAATTATTGAAGCGGAATTGACCTGCAGTCGCTTTGCGCAGCTCTCATGTCTTTGATACTTTCCGGAGATACTACCGCGAGCTTGTCCCACCATTCTTGTCCGGAAAGTTCAGTGACATCCAGTGTTCCGGCGGGTCGCACGAAGAAGGTAATTGCTTTGCCTTTTCATCCATAAAAAGAAAGAATGTCTCACCCGATTTTACGGTCGCCACTTCCACAACATATCTTTTACCCACCGGCTCATCCTTTGAATACTCTGTCCATGTCGTGGTGTCCCCACCGCAAGCCCATTTAGCAGTAATCTGTGCCTCTTTTTCATAATCGGGCAGTGAGGGGCCCGCAAGGGCAAGCGCCGGTGCGACAAGAACAAGAAGTGAAAGAACCGCGATTTTTTTCATTGTTTCCTCCCGTGGAGTGATGGTGTCGGCTCTGTCTACGCAGGCTCATCCAAGGTAGCATTTTCGTAATTTATGTCAACCCATTCGACACACTCAGGGCAAGCCCCGAAATTATTTGATGTTCATACTCATACACAGTTTGCCGCATATGCGGACGATGCCGATGTGGTTATTCGGCGATCGCTTCAAGGCGAGGTCTGGATGGTGAATGTTGGAACACAGAAAGATACATCAAGAGCTGCAATTGAAACGGCGCATCAATATGCCGAAGGAGTATATGCAACGGTTGGGCTTCACCCGATCCACACAGAAGCGTCGTATCATGATGAAAAAGAACTCGGCGCCCCACCATTGTCATCCGCCGATTCGCGCGAATTGGCGAATGAGTCGCTGAAAGGATTTAAAAGTCGCGAAGAAATATTTGATTACACATATTATAAAAAACTGGCGCAAGACCCGAAAGTTGTAGCGATCGGCGAATGCGGGTTGGATTATGCCGTTTTTATCCGCGAGCAAGGCGAGCGGCTGCAAAAACGAGCATCCGCTGAAGCCTTTGGCGAAGGCGGACTACCTATTGAAAAACGGAAAAAGAAACAAGCCGAGGTTTTTTTAAAACACGTTGATCTCGCACGGGAGATTAAAAAACCGCTTATGATCCATTGCCGCAACGCGTTCAACGACCTCATTCAAATACTGAATGCTGAATACAGGATACATAATATTCCGCCGGGCATCATTCATTTTTTCAGCGGAACAAAAGAAGACGCAAAAAAACTTTTGGAACTCGGTTTTTCGTTTTCATTCGGAGGAGTCATCACGTTTGCCCGTGATTATGACGAATCCATACGGTTTATTCCGCTTGACAGGATACTTCTTGAAACCGACGCTCCATATGTAGCACCCGTTCCGTATCGCGGCAAAAGAAATGAACCAGCATACGTATGGGAAGTCGCAAAGAAAATGGCAGAATTGAAGGGATTCCCAGTCGAAAAAACTGCCGAAACGATGGTGCAAAACGCGCGAATATTATTCCGAATATAGAAAAGCCCCGAAAAATGTCGGGACTTTTATGATTCCGGCCTGATCGAAATACTTTTCAAAAATTCAATATCTTTTTCAGAAAGTTCCTTTAGGAGTTCTTTTTTTTGTTTTGTAATTTTAAGGGTTGCCTCTGCACAAGAAATAATGTTCCCGGTGTCTACCTGAAAAAGAGAAAAATTCAGAAAAACTTCCACATAGGCATCTTCATATTCAGTTGCGGGGCGGAGAACATACTCGTCGTCTTGTATCAAAATTTCATAACCCGCCCGAAAGAGCGTCTGATCCGCAGATTTTTCCTCGTGTGATTCCTCTTTGTCGGGCGCGAGCATATTTCGAATAAAGGCGTCGCAATATGTTTGGAAAAGAACACGCGCTTCCTCATGTGTCATGTTGCACTCCGTCTTTCAACGGCCCTTCGGCCGTTTTTCTTTCGAGCGGGGAGAGGAAAAACACTAACCCGTTTTTGCATAGCAAGTATTTCAAGTCCCACATCGGCCTCTTTTTGCAAACCGAGTTTTTGTATGGCGTCAAGGATTTCTTTTTCAATTCCCGTTTGCGGCGGCATCGCGCTCATTCATTCCCCCGTTGATCGTCAAAAGGATTTTGAATTCGTCCGCGGAGAAAATCTCTGTCGAATGATCGGGCGTCATTCGGTTCCCCTTCTTCGCTTTTGCGGTCAAGTATGTCTTCACCATCGCCGTCTTCCGCATAATCGATTTCGATATCTCCCGGGCGGATCTCGGCGTGTCCCGAAGTTCCATCGACGACAAATTCCAGCGTGATATGGATGTGGTGTTCAAGACCAGTGCCCTCCGGGATCGTCCATGCACCTATGTAGTCCAATTCGGAGGTTTTTGTCTTGTAATTTTTAAGTTCGGGAATGGGGATATTCACGACGCTGTTTTTCTCAAGAATGACAATCTCAATTCCGTTTTCAGCGGCCATTTTTTCCAATGAGTCGTATTTAGGCCGAAATGTTTGCGACTTTTCCGTCTGCCCCGTTTTTGTATAAAACATTGCCCCCTGCATTGTGAGGGCAACCTCAAGGCAGAATTTTTTCAGCTCTTCCTGGTTCATGCGCGGTCATTCCACGGGTTGTCAAAGAATGTGTTTACTATTGTACGGCGAAGGCATAAATTGTCAATCGGCGTTTTTCCTGCTACACTGGAAGGCGTATGAAATATAATCCTCAAAAAATAGAACGGAGGTGGCAGAAGTACTGGGATGCGAAAAAACTTTATTCGCCGAACGATGCGGCGGGCAAAAAAAAGAATTTCATGCTTCTGACCGAGTTTCCATATCCGTCGGGGAACCTTCACATCGGGCACTGGTACGCTTTCAGTGTTCCCGATATTCTTGCGCGGTATCTTCGGATGAACGGAAAAAATGTTTTGTATCCGGTCGGTTTTGACGCATTCGGCCTCCCCGCGGAAAATGCCGCGCTGAAGCGGGGTATCAATCCGAAAAAATGGACGGAGAAAAATATCGCGCATATGACGAAGCAGTTAAAAAGCATGGGGGCGACATTCGATTGGTCGCGTGCGGTCTCGACCATCGATTCGGAATATTATCGATGGACCCAGTGGCTGTTTCTGAAAATGTACGAGCGCGGTCTTGCGTATCGCGCAAAGACGGCCGCAAACTGGTGCCCGTCATGCCGGACGGTTCTTGCGAATGAGCAGGTGATTGACGGATCGTGCGAGCGGTGCGGCACGGCCGTCATGAAAAAAGAACTTGAGCAGTGGATGCTGAAGACGACGGCATACGCAGGCCGGCTCATCGACGATGTGGAAAAACTCGACTGGCCGGAGACGACAAAACGCGCACAGAGGAATTGGATCGGGAGATCGGAGGGAGTGGAAATAGAATTCAGAATTCAGAATTCAGAATTCAGAATTAAGGTTTTTACAACAAGGCCGGATACGCTTTTTGGCGCGACATATCTCGTGCTGGGGCCGGAACATAAAGAAATTCAAAATTTAAAATCAAAAATTCAAAATTGGTCGGATGTCGAGAAATATATTCAACAAGCAAAGACGAAGGCCGAAGAAGATCGAATTGCCGAAAACAGGGAGAAAACCGGCATGGAATTAAAGGGAATAAAAGCAGTAAATCCCGCAACCAACGAGGAAATCCCTGTCTTTGTCGCCGATTATGTTTTGGGGAGTGTCGGGACGGGCGCGATCATGGCAGTTCCTGCGCACGATCAAAGGGATTTTGATTTTGCAAAAAAATTCGGTCTGCCGGCGCGAAACGTCATAGAGCCGGTTTTCACCCAATCAACCGACCCGGGAAAAGTTGTCGATGGTCTCCCGTTTGACCATCGGGACGCCATAATTGCGATTGTGAAACATTGGGCGGATGATACATATATTACGCTGAAATGGAGGAAGGTCGCATGGGGAACATTTGTGACCGGAGGTATCGAAAAAGGCCAGACGCCGGAGGAGGCCGCCCGGATGGAGATACGCGAGGAAACAGGGTTTCTCCACCCAAAACTCATTGTCGATTTCGGGGTTGTCCACGGCAAGTTTTACCATGTGCCGAAAAAAGTAAACCGTTTCGCGCATGCCCGTGTTCTCTGTTTCAAACTTGAAGATGGCGCGAAAGAAAATATTTCTGAGGAAGAAATGGAGAATCACGAAGTATTGTGGAAGACCAAGCAGGAATTAAGAGATTTTTTAACACCCGATTCCCACTTGTGGGCATTGGAGATGCTCGGCGGGAACAGCGCGTATACCGGAAAAGGGGTTCTTGTTCATTCAGGAAAATTCGATGGTATGGATTCGGAGGAGGCGGGAGGAAAGATTGCGGAATTTGTCGGAGGAAGAAAAAAAGTCCACTATCGACTCCGCGACTGGCTGATTTCGCGCCAGCGCTATTGGGGGGTTCCGATTCCGGTAATCCGGTGCGCGTCATGCGCCCTAATGGACCCTGCCGGGCAAGGGTATCAGCCGGTATCCGAAAAAGATTTGCCTGTGTCTCTCCCGCCGCTTAAAGATTTTAAACCCGCCAACGACGGAAGGTCCCCTCTGG
>MHQO01000003.1:0-2495 GCA_001820675.1 Candidatus Sungbacteria bacterium RIFCSPLOWO2_01_FULL_47_10 | reverse complement strand
GCCGGTGCCGTTATATATTGGAGGAGCGGAACACAACACCATGCACCTCCTCTATTCGCGTTTTTTCACGAAAGTTCTTTTTGATCTGAAACTCGTTCATTTTTCAGAACCGTTCATGGAGCGCAGGAATCACGGGACCATTCTCGGGCCGGACGGGCAGAAGATGTCAAAGTCGCGGGGGAACGTGGTTGACCCCGATAAAGAAATTTTAACATACGGCGCCGACACGGTGCGGATGTATCTTGCCTTTATGGGGCCGTACGACCAGGGAGGGCCGTGGAGTGCGGGGGGTATTACAGGGGTGCGGCGGTTTCTCAGCAGGGTTTGGAATTTTTCGCAAAGTCATCTTGCGAAGAAAAATTCTAAATCCGAAACAAATCCAAATTCTCCCCCGAAGGCAGATCCGCCTACGGTGGAAAAATTCAAAATTCAAAACGGTATGGAGCGGCTTTTGCATAGGACCATCAAAAAAGTCGGGGAAGATATTAAAAATTTGCGGTTCAATACAGCGCTCTCATCATTGATGATTTTGATGAATGAGTTTGAAAAAAATGCCGAGGTCGTATCAAGGGAAAACATACGAACACTTTTAAAACTCCTTGCTCCGTTCGCGCCGCACATGACGGAAGAGTTGTGGCAACAATTTTTCACAAATCACAAATCACAAACCACAAATCACAGACAGATTCAAAATTCAAAATCCAAAAAACTAAAGCGAACATTCACTTCAATTCACGAAGAAGAATGGCCGGAATATGACCCGAGGATGATTCGGGAGGACACGTTTCAACTTGTGATTCAGGTAAACGGCAAAACGCGAGATGTGGTTGAGTCGGCCCTCGGGATCACGGAAGCCGGGGCAATTTCTGTTGCACTGGGCAGGGAATCGGTTAAAAAACATACTTTAGGAAAAAAACCCGCGCAAGTGTTTTTTATTCCGAATCGCCTCATAAACCTTGTCTTTTGATTTGTTGTATGCAATAATCATTCCGGTTACTTGAAAACATGAAATAAAGAAGGGGGCTTGTCATGGGGCGTTTTTTTGCGGTGGTGGTCGGAGTAGCGCTCGGCTATGCGGCGGCGCGTATTATGTTGAAGGTTTTGAAGGAAAAGGAGGATTTTCACGATCCGCACCAGGATCCGCGATCGTGGGGAGTGGGGGCGTGAAGCGAAAAACAATCGACGATTTTAAAAGGCCCCTCTTTTTTGAGGATTTTGCCGAACTCAAGCCTTTTCATACGAAATGGGTTACCGTTTCTCCGGAGACCGTTATGCAGTTTGCTTTTCTGACCGGAGATGAGAACAAACTTCATGTGTCGGACGAATTTGCGAAGACCACTATCCTTGGAAAAAGGGTTGCGCATGGACGTCTCGTTGTTGATCTTCTTTTTGGGATATTGCACGAGATGCGTTTTTGGAACGGTTCGCTGGAGGCGCTTCTTGGTGTTCGTGAGAGGTTTTTTGCTCCGGTTTGTCTTGGCGGTATGATTCGGTACTGGATTTCGATTAAAGCTATTCGAGTGAGCGCAAAATATTCTCATGCGGGAGTGGTGACGTTTCGATATTTTGTTGAAAAAAATAATGAAGGAACCGTTTCAAATACAAACGTGTCCAGCGGAGAGTTTGAGGTTTTGGTGAGGAGAAGGCAGTGCAGTGCGGAAGAGCCGCGTCAATCATGACGCGGTTTTTTATAATAATAAATGCCTCGTAGCTTGCTACGAGGGTGCATAAGATTTTATTTATTTTTTCATTTTTCATTGATTTTTTGCGACTTTTTGATATACTGGAAGCATGAAAGAAGGAGAAGGACCATTTTTTAACCCAAAAGCTGAAGAAGAAAAAATGCCGGAGGAGCGTATCTTTGAGGAAGGCGAGGGCGTTAGAAAGGATGAAGATGAAGTGGAAGACGCACCCGCCGACTTAAGCGAGAGGGAGAAGCGGCTTTGGGAAATAGTCACAAAAGGCGGTGGACTTCCTGCCGAGGAACGATTTGTTAAAAACCGGTGGTTAGAAGACGTTCGGGTGTTGAAGGGGGCGTATCCGGAAGAGATTCGGGAGATTTTGGAAAAAAAGATGTTGTCGGACGCGGATCACAAAACACTGCAAACATATTTTAAGGATCGTCTTGGCTGGCGAGAACACATTTATTCGCAAGGGGCGCAGTGGAAACGAAAAAAGGTAGGGGCTGCCGTTCTGAAAGAAAAAAAGGACCTTCAAAACGAAGGTGCTGCGATTGAGGGCGCGCCAGAAGCTGGTGGGCACGCATATTTAGAAATCATGTGGGATACCGTATCGGAGTTTTCGCCAAAAATGCAGACGTTGTTGCGAAAGAATATGCTCGAGAAAAAGGCGCTTGCACCAAAAGAGCAATCGTATTTCGATGGCCACAGAGACGCATGGTGGAAAATGCGATTCGGTTATTCTTTAGACCAGTTGCTTAATAATTTTTAGAGGAAATTTGATACAAAAAACCCTTATTTTAAGCCAATGATTTT
>MHQO01000002.1:20933-24338 GCA_001820675.1 Candidatus Sungbacteria bacterium RIFCSPLOWO2_01_FULL_47_10 | reverse complement strand
TTGGCTTTTGCCTAACATGCCTCATACTGCCACTTGACATTTATTAGAATTTCAAATATCATATAGGCACAGCCTGATAGAATACCAAAAAAGAGGCGCATAATGAAGGTAAACACTCTGCCAGTCGGATTATTTTTCTCAGTTCTTTTCATTTTTGCAGTGTTAATGGTAAATACGGCTGTTTTTGCAGCGAATACGCCCCATGACTTTTCTGGTGCGTTAGTTGGGAAGTGGGCATCCGAAGTTAAAGGCGAGGGTTGGCAGGCTGGCCCACAGTTTAAGGGCGACCTCGAACTTGAAATCGAACGAGTTGCTGGAGATAAAGTATACGGAAGAGTTTACATTGAGGGTCCTGCCACATACCATAACCAGTGGATTAGTTTCGTCGGAAAAGTTGCCTTTCAGTCCCCAGATCACGAAGTCATATCGTTTGATTTTCAGATTTCAACGTTCATGGTGTTTAATCTTACGGTACGGGGAGACCGAATGGAAGGCTCTGCAAGTGCGGGTAGGACGGCGATTATCAAACTTAAGAAGTCAACAAAATAAGATCCTGCGTGCCTAACGCAGGCGTTTTTTTGTGTGCGGGCCACCGAAAAAATAGTCGGTGAAGATAAGGGTATCTATCTGCCGCGACGCCTTTGCAGGGCAAGAGATTGTTGTTCAATAGGAATGTTGGAGAAGAAACCGTCTGGAAATTTTCTGCTCCACATATTCGAGACAAAATATTGAAATTTCCCTCCCCGCAGAGGGGAAATTTTTTTGACATACTGTATTGAAACATTGGCGGTTTGTCCCATGCATTCATATAGTTTCTCCAATAGTTTTCTTTCCTCGCTTTTGTCAAGGCGGACGACTGGAACGATGTTTAGAACGAAATGATCAATAGTTTCCTGGACCATTTGGTACCTGTGGAAGTGATTAAAATATTGATCAAGCACGCCGCGAAGGATACTCGGCGAAATGATCTCGCCGTTTTTTCCGAGCATAAGAAATTCATTGTTTCTTCCTTCGACAACGATCCGCTTTGATGTCCTTCCGCACGGGCACCTATCCGGAAGAATCATTCCTTTGTCGCCCGGATCATAGCGTATAAACGGCATGATTTCATTGCTCAATGACGTTATGAGAATTTTTCCGGATATTCCGTCTGGAACAGGTTTGCCTTGATCGTCGATGACCTCGACTATCGAATTTTCTTCTTGAATATGCAGTCCGTTGTGAATTTCGCATTCCGCCGCTATCGAGCCGGTTTCCCCGGTTCCATAATACTCAAACATTTCGCATTCGAACCGTTTTTTTAAAAAAGAACGAATCCCGGGAGATACGGAATGTCCGGCCAATACTGCGCGCCGGAATGTCAAATCAATATTCTCTTCCGCAAGCGCCCATAAAAGATCGAACACCAGAAGCGGAAACCCAAAGAGCACTTCTGCTTTTGATGTCCGGATACGTTCAATATATTCTTTTTTTCGCGCTCGAAAAAAGTGCGGATGCAAAAAAATAAGGTTTGGAACCAAAAAAAGGGCGCTTTTGGGGGCGCAAAAAATTTTTGGTTCAGACATTGTTATGCCGGCGCGATTCCAATAGCGGTAGCGTAGAACAGTTTTTTCGTTTGCATATCGCATATCCAAGGCATACTGAAACGGTTCTCCCGTTGAACCCGACGTAGAATTTGCATACGCATGGGTTTTGGGAATATCTGATGCGAAGCACGATATGTTATTCATCGCATATTTTTTGAAATCGCTCTTCGCAATGCATGGCAAAAGGCGCAGGTCAGCTTCGCAACGGACTTGTGCCGGGTCGATATGTGCCTCTCTATAATGAACTGAGTATGCCGGGACATTCTTATATGTGCGGAGAATAAGTCTATTCATTCGTAAATCTCGCATGTCTTTTGTCGCATCGGGCGAGAGATATTCGGTAAAACTCGACCATTGTCTGGCATAGTGGCGCGAAAGGATCTTTCCGAGTTTTTGGTCCCACGCAAGCGGAGAGGAGAAATAATTTATTTTTTGTAAATTTTTCATCAGCAAGCGCATCGCAGTGTTTCGATTATCGCGGCCGAGATATTATGTGAATTGGTCTGCCTTTTATGAATGCCTCTATGGTTTCGACAATCGTCTCGGATTGTAGCAAGACCGATTCGTGAGTCCACCAGCCGACATGCGGGGAGCATATGACGGCGGCTTCTTTGCATATGGATCGATTCGTGCCAGCGTTTGCAATCATATCTAGTCCCGCCCCTGCGATTTTTTGGCGCTTTAGGGCGCGCGCCAAGGCGCCGGTATCAATAAGTTCTCCACGGGCGGTATTAATGATGATTGACGCTGGTTTCATGATTTTTAATTCTTTCTTTGAAATAATTTTTTTGGTTTCCGGCGTGAGTGCAAGATGCAAGGAAACAACATCACTTTTCTTAAGCACTTCCTGAAAGGGAGTGCATCGAACATAAGGAATTTTTTTGGGTGTTCGGCTGTAGGCAAGAACATTCATGCCAAATGCCTTTCCAAGTTCAGCGACCCTTTTTCCGATCGTTCCAAGCCCTACTATCCCAAGGGTTTTTCCTTGCAGATTATTTCCGAGAAGCGACCATGATTTTTCCTCTCCAGGATTAACTTCAAAAGGTGTTTTGCGCATTGCCTTGTCCACGGTTGGAAGTTTTCGCACGATCGCGAACAGGAGCGCAAAAACGTATTCTGCGACTGCCTCTGTTGAGAAACCCGGCACGTTTGCGACGCGTATTCCGCATTCAGCCGCAGCATTCATATCGACAAAATCATATCCGGTTGAATTTACGATTAATAATTTCAAATCTTTTGCTTTTCGCAGGACCTCTCCTGTCAGCGGCGCGAATAAGCCGTTTGCAACCGCAATTTCGGTTCCTTTGAGTCTTTGGGTGGCCTCATTTTTTGATTTTGTATTTTCATATATCGTAACCTTTCCGACTGCCCGCAGTCGACACAGGTGTTGTTTTGTAAAAAAACAGTAATTGAGAATTTTGAGGTTGTGCGCGGTTTTTGTTTTCATACTTCAGCATGTTTAAAGAAAACCTGCTTCATTGATTTTCCACGCCCCGTCTTCCTTTATACACTTGAAATACCGGAAAAATGCATTTGTTACTCCATTCCGATATGTGATGCGGCCGGAGCAGGAGACGACCGCTTCTTCGTTCACTACACGGATGATTGCATCAGAATATGAGAGAATTCTGATGCGTTCAATCGTTCGTGACAGATGCGAGAAGCACTCTTTTTTGTTCATTTCTTTGTTCGAGTTTTTTGAGATTATGATACGTGCCGATTCTGAAAAAACGGAGATAAAATCGGTAACATTTCCGGCAGATACCGCACGAATAATCTTTTCGAGAAGTCGCGCGATTGTTTTTTCATCACCCGTTGC
>MHQO01000002.1:19738-20834 GCA_001820675.1 Candidatus Sungbacteria bacterium RIFCSPLOWO2_01_FULL_47_10 | reverse complement strand
ATGAGTAATGGCGTTTTTCCGGATGGGAGAACCTCGAGTTTTTCTTTGAAGAAAACAGTAAACGGAAGTTTGGCGCCTATCAGTTCTTGGCATGCTGATATCATTTTTTTTATTTCATTTTCCGTAAAAACGTGTCCGGTAACGATATGTATGCAGATTTCATGATTCAGTTCTTGAAATTGAAGCTGTAAGATTTTATCATGGAATATGCGGCTAACTTCCCCATGCAGTTTAATAATGGGGAATTCTGCCCCGTTTGGCAGCAGTATCGTTTCGGCGTTCCTTCCCTCTACGACGAGCTTCAGGCCTGCGATGCCGCACGGACAGAATCCGCCGTCGAAAAGCATTCCTGTGTCGCCGGTATCATAGCGTATAAACGGCGTTGCGTCATTTTCGAAATTGGTGTACACGATTCGTCCTTGGGAACCGAGGGGGAGGCACGCGCCTTCAGACGAGATAATTTCCACATATCCCCACCCCTTCAAAACATGAAATCCCTCGTTTCGGTCGCACTCGAGGGCGATAAAGGAGCATTCTTTCGTGCCATAAAACGAATAGAGCGGACATCTAAAAAAGTTTTTTATGGCTGTTTTTTCGGTTTCATTCAAATGCTCCGCCAGATATATGACCGCCTGAACTGAAACGGGTCGTATCCCATCCTTTTCCATCCAATACATAAGTCGTTTCAAGCTCGATGGATATGCATAGAGAACATCGATCTTTTTTCCGAACAGTATGGGATACGCCTTCGTATGCCTTTTTTCCATGTTTTCGAGCCATCTGCCGTCAACAAAAAAAGTATTGCCGTACAAAGAGCGGTGTGTTCCGACATCCAAATTAAGAAGTGATAACGAAGGTGTTTTTTTGAAATCTGACCGAAGGCGAATGTTGTCCATTGTCCATGCAAGCAGGGCCCTTGACCGAATGGCGGTTTTTTTCCCGATATAAAGGCCGATTGGGTTTCCGGTTGTTCCCGATGTTCCAACCACACCACCAAGTGATTTCCGGGGTAAATTTAAATTACTCCTCTGCGCCAAATCTATCTTCCTTAATTCTTTGCGGCTGATAACGGGAAGGCGTTCTATGTCCCGTAGGC
>MHQO01000002.1:18652-19723 GCA_001820675.1 Candidatus Sungbacteria bacterium RIFCSPLOWO2_01_FULL_47_10 | reverse complement strand
GGTCAAATGAAGCCTGCTCGAATATCGATTTCCAAAAAGGAGCACCCGCCGCTTTTATAAGAAACCGTTTCATCTTTCGAACCATCAAAAGGTCCAAATTGTCATGATGAACTGCTTCATATCGTTTGAACGCCCATCGTTGTAGCCATACGTCAATTTTTTCAACTTCTCCTCCGGGGCGGTTTAACTGTAAACAGAGCGGATCTTCCGTGAGCAAGAATCGAGCAATCGTGTTTAAAGGATTTAATTTCATCATAAAAGGGTTATAACTTTTTTAAAACATATCCTCGAATACATATATGATATATGATACGACCGCATTATTACAATGAATACAAATCAAGACAGTGTCGTGAAATATTTCGCAGTATCGGGTCAAAAGCCGGTTTTGAGATGAAGCGCAGATTGTTTGAGTCGTTGTCTGTCACACCTAATCTTTTCGAGGCGTTTCAATTACGCCAAGTGCGAAAAATTCTGCTTCATGCGGTGCGTACCACTGATTATTGGCGGAGCGTTTTTTCGAATATTGCAGTGAACGGTTTTTCTGATATACCGGATTTCGAAGCATTCGAAACATTGCCCGTTCTTACACGCGCATTTATGAAAAAATGGGGAACCTCCATGTTTCTTTCAGGGACGGTGCCTGATACCCGTCGTGTATTTGCTTATACGTCGGGATCAACCGGAGAACCATATGGGTTTTATCAAGACAAGAGAGAATTTCCGATTCGCAGATGGGATGTTCTCTACGGGCTTCGTTTGAACGGCATTCGTGTTCATGGGCCCGCCATTATTTTGGGGTTGCGTACACATTTATATTTAGAACCCCTCGGGGTTATGGTTGAAAACCTTGGCGATGAAAAAACATTGCGGGATGTGTTGTATCCGGCGATTGAGAAGTTAAAACCAAAAGTGATTTTTTGTACTCCATCGGCCCTTCGTATGCTGAAGGCTCATCTTGAACAGGATGGTCGAAAAATTTTTTTTGAAACGATTGATGGCGCAGGTGAAAAATTGGACGAGGACGAGCGAGAGGTATTTTCCCGCTTCTTTTGCTCCAGAATATCAACA
>MHQO01000002.1:5604-18609 GCA_001820675.1 Candidatus Sungbacteria bacterium RIFCSPLOWO2_01_FULL_47_10 | reverse complement strand
ATCCCCGTGCTTGTGTTGAAGGGGAGATTGCCGGAAGTTATAACTACGCCATCCGGAAAATCCTTTAGCGTTGCCGGGTTTGGAACCGAGATTGCGAAGCGGTTTGCAGTGACCATTTTACAATTTCAGCTTGTGGAAGAAAAACCGGGTGTTTATACATTTCGATTCGTGCCGGGACGGAAATATGAGCCGGGACTTGATACGCCACTTCTCGATATGCTTCGAAATATTATCGGGCAGAAATCGATTATCGCGTTAGAAAAGGTTTCCGGGATTAGTCCTAATGCGTCTGGCAAAACGCCGACGTTTCTGCGAGAAACCAATTTGAACGGGAAACATGAGTGAATTTTTTCTAAAACTAAAAATCGTGCGTGCCCTCATGGGGATAGTGTTAAAAAAGGGCAATGCGGACAATCGGGCGCTGTACGAACCTATGCATTTTTTTGAAAAAAAACTTGCAAAACATGCGGGTGTTCGGCGCGCGTTCGCCGTTGCGTCGGGGACGGACGCATTGATCTTATCGTTAAGGACGCTTGGAATTGGGCCCGGAGATGAGGTTGTTGTCCCCGCGGTCAGTTTTTTTTCGACCGCAAGCGCCGTTATGTGGGTTGGCGCAAAACCGGTTTTCGTTGATGTTGAACTCGATACGTTCAACATCGATGTTTCAAAAATCGAATCCGTAATAACTCTCCGAACGAAAGCAATCATTCCCGTGCATTTGAACGGCAGAATGGCCGATATGGATGTGATTCTTTCGATGGCAAAAAAACATTCACTTGCGGTTATTGTTGATGCGGCGCATGCGGTTGGTTCTCGGTACATGGGAAATCCGGTCGGTGTGTACGGTGACCTTGTGTGCTTAAGTTTCAATTTTACGAAGTTATTCGGAGGATATGGGAACGGCGGCGCGGTTTTGACCGACAGCGACGGATTTTACGATACAATCTTCAGAATGAGAATGTACGGAGCGCCGTCGTGGAAAGAACTTCATACGAATAATACTATCGTGGGTGTCTCAAGCCGTCTTGACCCGTTTGAGGCAGCCATACTTATAGAAAAGTTTCCATATCTTGAGTCGTATATCGCGCGGCAGAGGGAACACTGCGGCATGTATCGCGAGTTGTTGGGAGGTGTCGGGGATATTCGTTTTTTGAAAGACGATCCACGGTACGAAATAAACGGTTACCGGTTTCCGATTTTGACGAAGCAGAAGAACGGGTTGGATGGTTTTTTGCGTGAGCGGGGAATAAGGCCGGGAAATTATTATCCGGTGCCGCTTCCGTATCTGCCCGCTCTGCAATCGCTCGGGTATCAAAAAGGCGATTTTCCCGTTGCGGAAAAAATCGCCGAAGAATCGCTTATGGCGCCGACGCATTATTCTTTAACAAAAAAAGATATTATTAAAATTGTCGATGCGGTTAAACGTTTTTTTGCTCGCGATTCCGTTTAGCGAGTATTTCAAGGGGGATCCAGTATTTTCCGATAAGTATGATGGTTTGATAAATACAATCGGCAATAAACAATATGATTTTTTCGGTGAATGACGTCGGAATCGTATGATCCGTCTCCGTAATTATTTTTCGTAAGTTTGCTCCCCAGAAATGAACGGTATTAACGAATGAAATTTTATAATAGAGGATTGGCCAATCTTCATGTATTTTTCCTGTAAGAAAACGCGCCCAGCCGCGGACAATGGAATAACGGATAAAAGAAGATAGCCCGTGCGCGCGGTTATGGATTACCATGTGCGAGTGTGACATGAGCGCAAATTTTTTCCTCTGAATGCGCATTTGCAGCTCTCCGTCCTCGTGTGATGGATGTGGAAAATATATGTTAAAGCCCCCCGATTTTTCGAGGATGGTCTTACGGAAGCAGACGTTTGCAGTATTGCCGCACGCGATAAGTTCCGGCGCTATCGTTTTATATGTATGCAAAATTTTCGGCAGGTTCCTCCAGTAAATATACCGGTCAAAATGGCTCTGTGATTCGTTTTGTTCGGTTGAATACCATCCACCGACCCCCGCTATTTCGGGATTATTTTTAAACGCGGCACGGAATGTTGCGAGCCAGTTATCAGGAACGATTGCGTCGTCATCGGTAAACGCGATGAACGTGCCCCGCGCATGTTTGATTCCGATATTTCGCGCAAACGCGGGCCCACGATTTTCGTTCAGCCGCAGATAGAGAATTTTTGTTTTGTTGTTTTCATCGATAAAAGACCTTACCACTGTTTTTGTGTCGTCCTTTGAGCCGTCGTCAACGACGATAATTTCTATTCTATTGAGATCAATGCCCGTCTGATTCGCGATGGACCCGAGCGACCACCTGATCTTTTTTGCCCCGTTATAACACGGAATAATAACGCTAAAAATTATTTCATCATCTCCCCTTTTTTCATTCCAAAACGGGGACGGATTATAGTAGTTCTCTGCCAGAGAAAGAAGGGATGATGTAGATTCTTTAAGTTGGGTTTCCCGATATGCGTCCTCTGCGCGCATGGCGAGAGGAAGAAATGAATCATATTTGGTTCTTTTTTCCATACTGCGTATTGCTCCCGCGGCGCGTTTACCCGCAGTTCCGTCGGCGTGAGAGAAAAGCATGGCGCGTATCCGTCTTCCCGCCGCAGAAAATTGTCTTTTATTCTGAAGAGTTTTTGATATTGCGGAAAGCGCTTGTTTGGGCTTCTTAATAATTTCACCCGGCATGAGTTTTGGGTCCTTTTTTATTTTTTGATCCATGCTTTCCGGAAACGATCCCGGGATAAGCATCATGTTTGGTAAAAATCTGACGATTTTCCAATTTTCATTTTTAAAAAAATCTTTCGCAAGATGGTCTATAAGAACGACCGGTTTGTCAGCAAGAACGGCATCAAAAATAGAGCCGCTATTATCTGACAGTATCGCGTTAGAGACGGAAAATAGCGTTATGTTATCAAAGAAATCATCCACCCAAAGGATTTTTTGTTCGGTTTTTTTGCCTATGGTTTTTTTAAAATTTTTGAGTTTCTCCGTATCGAAATGAAGATTGATCGGATGCGGTTTTATGATGAGATTATATTTCTCCGTTATGGTCTGAATTTCTCCTGCAACCCATTCGAGCGAAGAGAGATTTCCGTGCGTCGGCAGATAGAGAACAGTTTGTTTATCGTGGTCAAGTTGTTTTTTTATTTTCTGAACTTCTTCGGCATCAATATTTCTCTTGAACCAATCGTCGAAACGGGCATTTCCTGTTTCCTCTACATCCGTAAAAAGGCGAATGCGTTCACTGCTATAGGGACCGTATGTGAGCGCACAGTCGAAATGGCGCGACCATGCTCCAAAATTATATAAATCTTTCCCGTGCCCGTACATGACGCGGATTTTTTTCTTATCTTTGTTGCACGGGAGCCGCATAATGGGAATCCAGAAATACGTCACGAGGGTTTCGTATGGTTTAAAAAATTCTTCCGCTCCTTCATAATCCCGAAATGTGCGAAAATAAACACCCTCCTTTTTTAAAAACCCGGTCATTTTTTGAAGAAGCTCGTACGGTTTTTCTGCATCTGTGCGGAGAAACGGGAAATCAATAATGAATTCCGATTTTGGCAAGTGCCGATATATATTTTTATAAATGTAGTATTGAAACGGGAAACGGATGATAAACGCGACTGTTGCGTTTGGGTTGGGATTTTCTTCGAATTGCGTGATATGGTCGTAAGAATTTGATTTGATTGTTTCCGCGACAGTCGAGAGGTCGGTTCGCGCGAGAAAATTATGATCTGGCGGAGGCGTTTCTCCGTATAAAAACTCGACAAGTTCGTTATAACTTGTATTTCGATCCTGAATGAGCGTTATGAGTTTAAATGCGGAATGCAAGTTCATGGCATCATTATTTTTTAACAATCCACGTTGAGTACGACACAGGATATTTTTTCATAAACACGAGATTTGTCCAGCGTCTGCCGGAATAATTATCAACAATCGTTATGTGTGAGGACGGACACGCAAGCGTTTCCATAATTTTTTTTCTGCTTAAGCGGTTCCAATAATAGAGGTCGTCCTTCGGCAGTATCACATGTTCCGGAATATCTTTTTCACAAAAAAAATTAATGATCAGAGCTTCTTTGGCTACACGGTATGAATGAAAAAGCGTGGATTCGAGGAGTTCCGGCGGGAGGTGTTCGAAAATCTGGCATGCGAGTACTATATCAAACGCGTTGTCCGGAAACGGAAGCGCGCTGATATCAGCAACGGAAAAATTGATATCGGGATAGAGGCGTTTGCAATTTTTTATGTTTTTTTCCGCGATGTCGATGCCTGTGTATTCCAGAAGGTGGTGCATTCCCGACTTTTGGAAGCTTTCGTAATAATTGCCGGATCCGCACCCTGCGTCAAGCAACGATATCTTTTTGATTTCTCTATTTTTTAGTCTTTGCCAGCGAAGCGTTCCGGCAAGTTCATGCAGGTCCGCACACACATCATGCATGCGCGGGAAATGTTCGTGAAACCATGAGATGTGTTTCCAATATAATCCGAGCGATGCGTCAAGTATTCTTTTTTCGAAATAGAAATTTATTCCCCGATTTTTTTCCGCGATCTTTTCCAAAATAATCTCGCGTGTCAAAATAAACTGCGGATTATAAAACGGGTGCAGGTGTCCATTTTGATACCACGTTGCAAGATGGCCGGACGAGTGTCTATTCCACGCTTGTTTCAATTTTTCGCGCAGTGTATGGTTTTCAAGCATACTATTTTATTACACGAGAAATTTTTTTGCGTTCTTTAAGTCATCAGGAAAATCGATTTCCATAGCGATGTTTTGATGAATATAATATGGCAGAATAGAATTTTTGGCGGATATGGATCGCTCAAGCGCGTACTCGAAATATTCGTTTGCAAAACCATCTTTCAATATTTTTAATTTTTCAGAGAATACGCCCCAGAAACCAGGCGAGAATTTATTGATTCCCACCGCTTCCCCCCGCGCAATGGCAGGATCGATTGCTTTGTTTACGGAGACGATTAAGCCGTCTTCCGCAATTTGTATTTTTACCTCCTCGTTTCCGCATTTTTTTTTGCTGATGACCAAGAAACTTTTTTCAGGATCTCGCCGGGAAAGGTTTTGTATGATTTCCGGCATGAAAACAACATCCCCGTTCAATAAAAAAACGCTTCCTGTAGAAGTGATTTTTTCCGCGGCCAGCGCAAGGGAATACAGGGTGTTCGTTGTTTCAAAAACTGGATTATGAACAAATGTTACCGGAAGATGAGGAAATGCGGCAGAAGTAAGCGCTTTGACTTTTTCGGCAAAAAAACCGACAACCACAATGATGCGCATAATTCCGCTTTTCTCGAGAGAAGAAAGCTGGTGAAAGAGAATCGGCGACCCCGCGACCTCAAGAAGGCATTTCGGGGTGTCTTTCGTATGCGGAAGAAGGCGCGTTCCTCGCCCCGCGGCAAGGATAACGGCCGTGGAATCTTTTTGGTCTTGAACGGACTTTGTCATTTTGATTTCAGAACTTGAAATTTGTAATAATTTTCATAATCGATTTTCAGCCATTCCCTGAGATTCATAAAGTGCATATTCAACGCCTTTTTAATTTTTTCGTTTGAGCACACCATGGTTTCGTTCGCAAAAGGAAATTCGCGTTCGTTAAATCCTACTCCGTCTTTTGCGGCGTCAAACGCTATGCGCGCTTTTTGTCCCGAAATTTCTGCCATCAGCTCGACCAGTCCTTTCAGTGTGACCGCTTCGTCAGACACACAGTTATATGCTCCTTCCCCCTTTTTTTCCGCGATGAGGGCAAGCGAGCGCGCGACATCGTCTACGTGGACAAACTGAATGAGCGACTGTCCGTTTCCGGGAAGAACAACCGTTTCTTTTTTTGCGAGTTTCGCGTAAATGAATCGTTCGCGGTCAATGTAGTTTTTCGGACCGAGAATATATACCGGCCGCAGGATCGCATACGAAATACCGGACGTTTTCAGGATGTGTTCGCATTCAATTTTGCCCTTGTTGTATTCACCCCAGAGCGGCCATGTGCCGATTGGAGAATGTTCGGTAAGCGGAAAAATTTCCGATTTTTGATACACCGCAACCGTTCCGATATGAAGGAAAAAATCACACTCAATTTGGTTTATTGCCGCCGCCGTGTCTTCGCCGCGATACGCGCAGGTATCGATGACGGCGTCAAACCGCTCCCGAAACGGAAATTCTTTCCTCCGATCTCCTTTAACGAATCGAACTTTTTTTTCATAACGCGTCCGGATGGAGCCCTTGTTGAATACGGTGATATCGTGTTTGTTTTTGATCAGTATATCAAGGAGGCGGGGGCCAATAAAGCGCGACCCCCCGATAACGAGTATTTTCATACCACAAGTGTAATCGAAAAAACGATGGTGGCGCAAGGTGCGCAGTAAACGTGCGGGCTTATTTTGTGGATAAAGGGCGCTTGCTTCGCATTGAATTTGGGATATGATGACGGTGAAGGATAAAATGTTCTCATGCGTGGGGAACTCCATACGTTCTCCCGCAAAGAATCTTATATTATGAAAAAAATCTTTTCTTTTTTCTCGTTTCTTTCCAAAGTGTTCCTTTTAATTTTGCTTGTCGCGGTCGGGTGGGCGTTTGTGAACGTTTCCAACCTCATTAAGGGAAAGAAGCATCAGGCAAAAAATCCCGATTCGGGAGACTTGTTCGGCGCGGATCACGCGCTGGCGGATGTGCCGGGCGGAAGCTCGACTCCGTTTCTGGCATATTCGGACGGAAAGAAATTTATTATCGAAAACGACATCCTTTTCGGAAAACCAAAAAGTTATTATCCGGTATATCGGATCGCGCGTTCCCTCTATGAAGACGGGAGAATTTATCCCGATTTATATAAAATTAACGCGCCGATCCGCCCTCATGGCGGGAAATTAAGGTTTCAGATTCAGGAAATTGAGCCGGAAGAAAGTTATTTTTCGTGGCTCGAACTTCTTCGGGTCATTCATCCGGAAAATTCGGAAGTGGTTGTTGATTCCGAGTTTAAAAAATACTATGTGGTTGAAAAATCTGTTTTTGAAAAGAACGTGATTTTGCCCGCATCGGTCACAACTTCTTCGGGGCAGGACGTGACGGAAAAGTTTTCAAAAAAAGGCGCTTCGTGGAGGGATTCCTCCAAAACTGATGACGCCTCGTTTTTAAATTCCGGTCAGGAGATCGAAATGATATTTCGGGGTTTGAAGCATGGGGAAATTCCCCATCTTGTCATGAAGTCGTGGTACCGCGATTGGGTGTTGGGAATGGAGCGGGATTGGCAAGAGGAACGGTCGGTTTCGTCTTATCCTCTTGTGAAGTCGAAAATGTTCGTCAAGATGGCTGCGGTGGCTACTGCGGTTTTTGGGGTGTGGTTTTTTGAGAAACTCGGTTTTAACGGTTCCGCGCTTATCTTAACACCAATGGTCTTTGGGACACAGGGCGGCTGTTGCCTTGTGGTTGAATATCGAGATGCATCGGGTGAATATGAGAGGGTTGCGGTTGCCGATGTCCGTTCATGGAAAATGAATACAGAAGTTATCGAATTTCCTATGCAGGCAATCATGGAGAACGGCGAGATGCGGGTTCGCATCCGTTCATCAAAAAAACACGCGCTGGGATTTCTCGGTGTGATTCAGGAACGGGACCTCAAGAAGTCCTCTCGCGCTTTTACGGAAGAAAAACTTCAACTCGAGCGTGCGCACCACAACAGGTTAGATCGTGATGTCGTGGGCGTGTTGTCAAAAACACGGAAGGGCGAATATGTTCAGACGATTCCGGGCGATACGGTCAATCTCGAGTTCCGGGCGTCCGGGAAGATACCGAATAAAGACGAAAAAGAAACATATCTTTTCAGGGCATCAGGATTTTATTCGGCGCTTCGTGATGAAAATGCGCGAATTGCCGGAGATTGGCGGAGCCGGATTCCCGATGAGGCGAAAGAGCGACTGGCCTCGCTCGTTTCGCTTCGGGATTATCGGTAAATATGTTTTTCCAAATACACATGGAAAACGAACGAAAAAACAAAAAAATAATCTGGGTTGGAATCGGCATCGCGATCCTTGCCGTTCTTCTCGCGTCTTTTTTTGTGGTGAAGGGATATATCGCTTCTTCATACCTTCAGAAAGGAGTGGAATATTTTTTGAAGGATGATTTTACAAACGCGCGACTCTATCTGAAAAAATCGGTTGAGTTAAATCAAAGGCTCCCCGAGGCATATTTTTATTTAGGGCAGATAAGCATTGCGGTTGAGACGGATGGCGGGATCGTGTATTACCTCCCGGAAGCGGATTATGCGAACGCGGTTACTTATTATGAAAAAGCGCTTGAATACGGAATTGAAAAGAAAGACACCGACACCCATCGAAGAACCTTAAATAACCTCGGTTTTTCATACCGGCAGATCGGGGAATATGAAAAAGGGGATGCGGTATATCTGAAAAAAATCGAGTTATTTCCCGATCTGTCCTTTAATGCGCGATATTTCGTTGCGGTTGATTATTTCGAGCGGTTCAACAAGCCGCAGGATGCGATTGATCTGTTGCTTCCGGCGTTTGATTCCCGCGACGGGCAGGAGCGGTATTATTACAGAGGGTATTCCTTGCTTTCACAGCTTTTTTATTTCTTAAAGGATTATGATAACGCATGGAAATATTCGGAACTTGCTCTGAGAGCAAGCAATGGCAAGGTTGATAGATTTATATACATCGTGCGCGGGGTACGCGCCATCATATATGGATATAAAAAGGATTTTACTTCGGCAGAAGCGGAACTTGAAAAAATTTCAAAATTATCGAATCCGAAAGACGGAGCTAACTGTATTTTTGCAACTGCGTTGTTGGAGGGCGGTGATCCCGTGCGGGCCGTCATGCGCGCAGAAGGCGCTTTGGGTGTTGAGGGAGATTTGCGTTTTGCGTGCCTTTTTGTGTTCGCAGAAGGAAACGCAAAGTTGGGAAACAAATCGGAGGCGGATAACTTTATGAGAAGTTATCTCAAGGAGACTGATGAGATGCCGGAACACACTATCTTTATTTTGAGAAATAGAGATGATTTTAAAAGAGCTTTGGGGCGATAACAAGGTATCGATGATAATCGGTAATATAAGAGATTCATGCAGGCGACCCAAGCCTTTTCGCTGATGGGTTTTATTGTATTTGCGTGGAAATTTTTTGAAAGAGTGAAAAGAAGGATCATTTTTATAAATTTGTTTTTTTTGTGATTATTCTCATTGGCGGTTATTATTATTCGGATATTTTTGCTCGTTGGGCATGGGAACGACATTACAGCGTGCGCTTGGCTGTCATTTTTAATCGCAACGACGCTCTGCTTTTCGTCAAAATCGGCAATTATTATTTTAACGTCAAAAACAGCGGCATCTATAATTTAACGGAGGCGGAGAAGTATTTCATGCGCGCGCTGAATACGGATCCGAATATCCGCGACGCATGGCATCAGCTCGGGAATTGGCGATGGTATTGTGCTGATGATTTTGCTATGGTATAATAAAGACATGAGAACAAAGAAAAAATCAGGATATGTTAAAGACATATTGTGGTCGTACGACCTTAAACGGTTTGATGTTGAAAAATTTGCAAAGATCGTTGTGGTGCAGGCGATTAATTA
Organism: Candidatus Sungbacteria bacterium RIFCSPLOWO2_01_FULL_47_10; assembly: GCA_001820675.1. Classification (GTDB taxonomy): domain Bacteria; phylum Patescibacteriota; class Minisyncoccia; order Sungbacterales; family GWA2-42-14; genus 2-01-FULL-47-10-A. The sequence goes on along the minus strand of MHQO01000002.1, from coordinate 8,991 downwards.
TGGCGAATGGAAACATTGGGTGCGGATTGCGGACATGTATGGAAGCGATCGCATCCGGCGCATCATTGAAAACACGCCGATAAGCGAATTTCGCCCAGCCGCGCTTGCGCTTGCCGCAGTCATTTTTGGGGTCAAAAAAATGAAATATGCATCTCGAAGCTCTTACATCAAAAGCAAGAAAACTGTTGCCAAAGCTTAAAAATTTTCACGGATGCGTTCTTGGCAGAGGGACGGCGTTGGCGTTGGAAATTGGCCATCGAATTTCGGTGGATTTTGATTTTTTTATCAAGGGGGAAATATCACGCTCCCTTTTTGATAAAACCAAAAGAGTCTTTAAGGGATGTTCCTTGAAAACGCTTGTCAACTCCAAAGACCAACTTACGGTCTTGATTGACGGCGTGAAAATTACTTTTCTGGCATATCCCTATCCGACCCTCTACCGCACGATACATGGCGACGGAATACACATGTTTACCGTTGAAGAAATTGCCGCGACTAAGGCCTATACCATAGGGAGAAGAGCAGAATATAAGGATTATATCGATCTGTATTTTATAATTTCCAAAAGCCGCCGCGCCCTTAAACGAATCATAAAGAGTGCGGAGAAAAAATACGACAAGGAATTCAGCCAAAAATTATTTTTGGAACAACTTGTATATTTGAAAGACATAGAGGAAACACCGATTGCATTTATAAAAAAAGAAGTTAAAAAGAAAACTCTTGAAACGTTTTTTCGGAATGAAATAAGAAAGATGAGGCTGATTGTATAGCGCGGAAATCCACGGGTGTAAGCCCGTAGATGAATTGCCGACAGTCGCAAAGCGCATAGATACATACCATGGACGTAAGTCCGTGGTGGGGGATTTATTGTGCGCGCACCGGACACGGCTCAAGCATAACTCCGACATGGCGAGACGAAATAAAATTTTAACCATTCTTTTTTCTGCCGCAATTGTCGGCGTGGGATTTATCTACTCCGATTCTCTTGCGCGATTTGTATGGAAGGAATATCAGTTTGTAAAACTCGCGACGGCTCTGAACAGGAACGACGCTCTGCTTTTCGTCAAAATCGGCAATTACTATTTTAACGTCAGGAATAGCGGCGCGTATGACCTTGCGGAGGCGGAGAAGTATTTCATGCGCGCGCTGAATACGGACCCGAATATCCGCGACGCATGGCATCAGTTGGCCCGGATTGATTTCTTGCGCGGAAATTTGGACGGCGCGCTTGAAAAAATCAACAGACAAATCGACATTCACGGCGAATCGTTCATGGCTTCTTTTTATATCCGCGGGCTGATTTACGGGTATCGGCGCGACTTTTACGAGGCCGAGCGCGATTTTAACGCATTTCTCGAGTGGTCCCCGGCAAATTGGGCGGCGCACAACGACCTTGCGTGGATTTATTTTCAGAAAGGCGATTTTGAGAAAGCGGAAGCAACCGCGCGAAGAGGTATGGAGCGCGCGGGTGAAAACGCCTGGCTTCTTACTTCTCTCGGTGTAGCGCTATTGAATCTCGGGAGAAACGATGAGGCGCGTAGTGTCCTTGAAAAAGCAATGGCGCTTGCAGGCGGGCTTGACGAGGCCGACTGGATGAAGGCCTATCCGGGAAATGATCCGCGTTTGGCAGGCCGCGGTCTTGCGTTGATGAAAGAAACGATAACATACAACCTTGGACTGGTGAAATGATGCGCGCGATGGCGGGCCGCTGATTTGTGCTGTTGATAATAAATTTGTTTTGTCTTGCCGCTAGCGTTAGTATTGAAGTATGCTTCGATATCTTTTTTATTTCGGTCTGACGGTTTTAACTGCGTCTCTCGGACTTGCGCTTTTTTCGAGTTTTCGGGAATCATCTGTCATGCCACCGCTTTCTCATTCGATAGAAGTCGGGTTTGCTTCCGAATCTCCTTTGGGTAGGGCCGGTGGCTTGTTGATACCCGCCTCATGCCCAAGTTATGAGCATAAGGGGGGAGAGTGTTCTGCTCCCCCTCCCGAACCCCCCGCCACTGCGCGAATTACCGCAGACGGCGTGGATGGGCCGATTACGATTGCGAATAACGGAACGGCGATAATTTCATGGACGTCCGCATATACTTCATCGTGCACGGTTACAAAAAAAGGGGGGGCATGCGAGTTGACGGATAATGCAACGTGTAGCGGCACCGGACATTCGGGAGCCATCGGCAACAGCGGCCCGCTTGCGGATATTGCTCCGCCAGCTCCTCCGCCTGACTACACATATCAAGTAAGCTGTTTGAGCAATAACGGAACACCAAATCCGTCTGACACCGTTATCGTGAATGTTGCCGCCGAGACCGCGTGTTCCAATGGTTTTGACGATGATGACGATGATTTCATTGACTTAGAGGATATGGGCTGCACGAATGGTTTTGACTCTGACGAAGCGAATCGATATGCGTGTCAGGCTGGCCTTTGTGTTTCTGTCGAAGGCGTAGGTCTTAATACCGGCTCCTGCACCTATTCCGGCACATATAGCGGGCCAGGGGTTCTTCGTCTCCAAGACGAACGATATTGTTCCCTGGCAGAGTGTAATGACGGATTGGATAATGACGGTGATGGGCATGTTGATTTCCCCGATGATATCGGGTGCGCAAGTCCTACGGACAACAGGGAAGAAACCATCCCCGGAGAATTCGAAGAAGTTCCGCCGACATAAAAGAATGATGAATGCTGAATGAAGAATTACGGAAGGATACAAGCAATTTTCATCCAAGATCCGACCTTTTTCTTGATAAGGTCGGATCTTGTTTATCCACAAATGGCACGGAGCGGTTAAAATGATATCCTGCGATTGGCGTTAAGCAAAAAATATGGTATATCAAAGGATGGCGCCGATGTAGCTCAGCTGGCAGAGCAACGCTTTCGTAAAGCGTGGGTCGTCGGTTCGAATCCGACCATCGGCTTTCTTTTTTTGTCTTCATATGGTATAATTGTTCTATGATTTCACAGGAACTTCAGGAAAAAATCGGCGCATTGGAAATTAAAATCCGCAACCTTGCGGACCGTCTTTGAGTTACCCAAAAAACACGAAGAAATTTTGAAAATTGAAGAAACAATGCGCGAACCCGGTTTTTGGCAGGATCACGCGAAAGCGGCCCGCGCGAATCAGGGGTTGGCGCAATTAAAACGGGAAACCGAACGGGTCTCGGCCTTGATTAAAGAAATAGCCGAGTTGAAAGAGCTTGTAGAACTTACGGAAGAAGAATCGCTTATTGCGGAAATTCACCAAAAAGTATGTGCCGCAGAAAAAGAATTCCTGGCGCTTGAGCGCGAAACTTTTTTCACCGGCCCCTACGACAAAGGAAACGCGGTAATCAGCGTATTTGCGGGTGCGGGCGGAAAAGATGCCGAGGATTGGGCGGCGAT
>MHQO01000002.1:5176-5594 GCA_001820675.1 Candidatus Sungbacteria bacterium RIFCSPLOWO2_01_FULL_47_10 | reverse complement strand
ATTTTTCAGCGGTTTGCGGAAAAGAAGCAATGGAAGACACGGACGATTCATGAGCATTGGGGAGAATATCAGGGTCCCGGCGGATGGGGCATTAAGAACGCTTCTCTTCTCGTCGAGGCCCCCTATGCAGACGGCCTTCTCAAAAACGAATCCGGGGTGCACCGTCTTGTCAGAATATCCCCGTTTAACGCGCAATCCCTCCGCCACACGTCGTTTGCATTGGTTGACGTCATGCCGGAGTTCGTTGCTCCGGAGGAAGTCGAAATCAAGCCGGAAGACCTGAAAATCGATTTTTTCCGCTCCTCGGGCCCGGGCGGGCAAAATGTCAACAAGCGCGAAACCGCGGTCCGCATCACGCATCTTCCGACAGGGGTCACTGTCGCATCACAGGTAGAGCGCTCGCAGGAACGGAATCGCG
>MHQO01000002.1:3614-5139 GCA_001820675.1 Candidatus Sungbacteria bacterium RIFCSPLOWO2_01_FULL_47_10 | reverse complement strand
CGTTCAAAATTGTACAATCGTGAAGTTGCCCGCCGTGAAATGGAGCGCCAAGGCATTCGTCAGGAAAAGGTGAAGATTGAATGGGGGAGCCAGATTCGCTCCTACGTTCTGCATCCGTACCAGATGGTAAAGGACCACCGGACCGGCGTTGAGACGAGCCAAATCGAAAAAGTGCTGGATGGGGAGTTGGGTGATTTTATTGAAGCCGAACTCAGGCAGTGATGCTAATGCGATGCGAATATAATGCGAATCTACAAATTGCGAATATGCCGGGGAACGATAAACCAATTTATGCGGAATTATCATATAAGATTACCGGGATTTTATTTACAGTACACAATGAACTCGGAAAATATAGAAATGAACAACAATATGCAGATGCAGTAGAAAATTATTTGAAACGTTATGGGATTCATTATGAACGGGAAAAAATTATCCCCGGTTCATTTGTAGGAGAATTGAGCGGAAGAAATAAAATCGATTTTTTGATTGAAAATAAGATTATATTAGAATTGAAGGCAAAACGGGTTCTCAGTAAGGAAGATTATTATCAGACAAAGCGATATCTCGCCGCTTTCAAAAAGAAACTTGCGCTACTGGTTAATTTTCGAGATTCTTATTTAAAATCAAAGCGAATTTTAAATGCCGCAGTGGATGAATAGCATTCGCGATTTGTAGATTTGCATTTCATTTGTAGATTGGCATCATTGCAATGATTTTCTTCGACGACGTATCAAAAATATATACTCCTACCCAGGCGGCGTTGCGAAATGTTACCCTCCGCATCCTCCCGAAGGAATTTTTGTCGATCGTTGGGGCATCCGGCGCGGGAAAGACCACGCTCCTGAAACTTCTCATTGCGGAAGAACGGCCGTCTGAGGGAAAGATTTTTCTGGATGGCGTGGAGGTAACATCCCTGGGGTATCGCGACCTTCCGCAGGTGCGAAGAAGAATCGGGACCGTTTTTCAGGATTATAAATTGCTTTCGGGAAAAACCGCGTATGAAAATGTCGCGTTTGCGATGGAGGCGGCGGGCGCGAAGGATTCAGAAATCCGCGACAGCGTGCCGGAAGTATTGGATCTTGTGGGGCTTGTCGAGAAGGCAAATAATTTTCCCCACGAACTTTCGGGCGGCGAGAAACAGCGGGTCGCAATCGCCCGCGCCCTTGTGAACCGCCCCGAGGTCATTATGGCCGATGAGCCGACGGGCAATCTTGACCCCGTCACTTCATGGGAAATCATCAAACTACTGGTAAAGATAAACGAGATGGGTACGACCGTTATTTTGGCAACGCACAACAAGGAAATTGTTGACGATCTCGGCAGGCGCGTGGTAACACTGGAAGGAGGGAAGATCATCATGGACGAAGAAAAAGGGAAATACGTCATATGATGTAGCGGCAAAATTAAACGCCACCGTAACGCAAAATTAGACGCAAACTGCGTTTATCGTTGCGTAATCGTCTGCGTTTATCTTTGCTTCTAATACATGAAGCGAACTCTCAAAAACGCATGGCAATCGTTT
>MHQO01000002.1:0-3599 GCA_001820675.1 Candidatus Sungbacteria bacterium RIFCSPLOWO2_01_FULL_47_10 | reverse complement strand
ATGCTTGTCGGCGTGTTAAGCCAGGTGGTGATTGAGGAGCTTGAAGGCAAAATCGATATTGCGGTGTATTTTTATCCCAATTCGTCCGAGGAGGACATTTTGAATATCAAGCGAAATCTTGAGGAGGCCGAATGGGTCAAAGAAGTAACATATATCTCGCAGGAGAAAGCCCTTGAAGATTTCAAGGAGCGCCACAAGAACGATCAGGTCATACTGGGGTCTTTGGAAGAACTTGACGGAAACCCCCTTGAGGCGACGCTGAATATCCGTGCGCTTGACCCCTCGAAGCTTGCCGACATCGCAGACAGCATCAGGGAAAAGAAATACCCGATTGTCGATAAGATAAATTATTTCGAAAACCAGGTCGTCATCAATAAGCTCTCAAGCATTATGGCTTCGATCAGGAACACGGGCCTTTCCGTCATATTGGTTCTTGCGTTTATCGCGGTTCTGGTCGCGTTTAACACAATCCGTATTGCCATCTGGGCCGCTCGCGAGGAAATAAATATTATGCGGCTCGTCGGAGCGTCAAGCTGGTTTATCCGCGGGCCGTTCATCCTGCAGGGCGTCATTCAGGGAATTATCGCGGGAACTGTTTCATCGCTCGTTTTTTATCCCGCGCTTTGGGTGCTTTCTCCAAAACTGCTTGTGGTTATTCCCGGTATCGATTTATTTTCGTATTACAAAACCAATCTGCCAATCTTCTTCGGAATTCTTGCCGGCACCGGCATTTTTCTTGGGGTATTTTCGAGTTTTATCGCAATTCGCAGGCATTTAAGAGTTTAGCAAAGCAGAGAGAGTTGAATTTTTTCTATTTTTTGATATGCTAAAAACGCCTGAAAAGGCGTTTTTGAATACTGCGGGATCGTCTAATGGTAGGACACATGCCTCTGGAGCATGGTATCTTGGTTCGAATCCAAGTCCCGCAGCACGTGCATGCTAAGTCAGGTGACTGAGGCACCCACCTCTTGTATGTCAAAAATTCATTTGTAGGCGCATCTCGGCCACCCCCAGTTAATTAGCAAAACATACAATAGACCAGTTGCTTAATAATTTTTAGAGGAAATTTGATACAAAAAACCCTTATTTTAAGCCAATGATTTTTCAAAAAAACGGCTAAAACCTTATTAAGCAACTGGTCTAATGCATTATCAGAATGAATTAAAAAAGATTTTGAGTCGCGCTAAAGCACCAATTACGGGGCGTGGAGTCAGTTGTATTATTGAAGGCAATAAATCAAAATACTTTTTAGGTTGGAATATAGAAGAAAAAAAATTAATCGAACACGCAGAAATAAACGCTTTAAGGAAGGTGCCGCAAAAAGTGCGGATAAAAGGTATTCATTTGATGCCAAGCGGTACAGTTTTAATGTTAAAAAATGCGATTCCATGTGAAAATTGTATAAATACTTTATCTCGGTTTATTTTGCCTAAAGCGCGTATATTCTTGTGGCCAGAAAAGGGCAGTAATAAAAACTATTCGGCATCGTTTGTTCGAGTTAAGGCGGCTTATGCTAAGAAGAAAAAGAAATCTTGTATTAGTCCTGCCATTCTGCTGTCGTATTTAAAAACATCAACTCCCCTTTTGCTAGAACACCGAAATTTTTTAGTGACATTCTGTGCGTTGGTTCGCGAACATAATTCTAGATTTACATCTCAGCAAGTAGAGGTATATATTACGGGTTCTGCAAGCGGCCGAGGAGGTCCCAAAACAATTTTTACAAAACAGATAACTGGCAAAAACTATACGGATATAGACCTTATTCTTATTTTTCCCAAGCGGTACGTTCACAATGTTAACTTTTTTGTAAGAAACCACTATCGGTTGGCCCTTATGGAAAGCGAATCAAAGAAGGTAAAAATTGTTTCAAAAACAAAAGTATCTTATAAATTGGATGAGTTGGAACGAAAATCAAAAAATTTTCTTTTTAGAAAAGAATATTATTCTACAATAAGCGGGAGCATACCTATTGACATAAGCGTCGGTAGAACTATTGAGGCTGTTGTAACAAAAACATATCTGCGAAAAAATTGGATAATACGTATTGTATAGTTCATTCCCCGCCAAGACTCAAATTATCGAAGTCTGACTGATGCGCCTTAAATTGGTATCCTGAAAGAGTCCAAATAATCCTTTAACGGCCTCACATGTGGAGGTTCCAGACTGAGGTAGTCAGAAATATGAAAAAATATCGAGACAAGCTTGGTATTTCTCAAAATAAGCTATCCAAAATGGCCGAGGTTACTTTACACACCATTACAAAAATAGAGTCGGGTGCAACACTCGATCCAAGAATTGAAACGCTTCGGAAAATTACAGGAGCGTTGAATGTCGGAGTTGACGACCTTTTGAAATAACTTATGGACGAAAAATTTCTTCAAAAAGCAATAGAAAAATCTAGAGAGTCAGTTGCGCTTGGCGGGTTTCCTGTTGGAGTAATCATTGTTAGAAATGAAGAAATTTTCTCGTCCGGAATAAGTAATGGTAAACAATTAAATGACCCGACAAGTCACGCAGAAATAGACGCAATTCGTGCGGCGTGTCAAAAATTACAAACAAGAGATTTGAAAGGTGTTATCTTGTATTCATCCCTTGAACCTTGTCTAATGTGTTTTGCCGCTTCTACGTGGGCATCAATTCCCAAAATAGTTTTTGCTTGTGGCAGAGGTCGGGTGTCAAAACAACATTATGAAGGAAATCACGATCTTGTTTCTATCAACAAAAAAGTACGCCGCCCGATTGAAATAATCCACCTCCGAGAATTAGAGGACGAGGCCTTACAAATAATAGAAAATTGGGAAAAGAAACCATGAAAGTAATTTTATACATGGCAATTAGCTTGAACGGGATGATCGCAAAGAGCGACGACGATACAAGCTGGATTTCAAAAGAAGAATGGGATAGTTATAGTTTGGCGGTACGAAATGCAGGTTGTCTTATCGTCGGTCATCGCACATACAACATTCTCACAAAACAACCGGAGTTTTCTGAATTTAAGGATGTAAAGCTTGTCGTCGTCTCTCAAAAGGATTTTCAAACTTTAGCGTCAAATCATTTAGTCGCTCATTCGCCAAAAGCAGCGTTAAAACTTTTGAGCAATTTTGAGCAAGTTATTGTAGCGGGTGGGGGTATGCTCAACGCCTCTTTTCTTGAAGAAAATTTAGTTGATGAGATTTTTATTGATATTGAGCCGATAATTTTAGGTAAGGGCATCTCACTTTTCAGAGATAAAGATTTTGAATGCAACCTAAAATTAGTCGGGCAAAAGAAAATGTCAGACAGCGAAGTCCAGCTTCATTACAAAGTTATAAAGTAATTTTATGAAAACCACAAAAAAGAAAATTCAAGTGCTATTGGTTCATGGTGGGATGACCTTCAAAAATGAGAAAGATTATTTACATTACCTAAAAACCAAAAAAGTAACAACAAAGAAAAAAGTTTCCTAGACAGGAGATTATGTAGAGAAAAGTTTAGGCAAAAGGTTTGAGATAATCTCACCACGAATGCCTTTGCAGGATTTTGCGAGGTACAGAGATTGGAAGATATTTTTCGAGAGGTACTTATCACTTATCAAAAATAAAAATATTTTAATAGGTTCG
>MHQO01000001.1:2891-5878 GCA_001820675.1 Candidatus Sungbacteria bacterium RIFCSPLOWO2_01_FULL_47_10 | reverse complement strand
AATAAAAAATACGGCTGTGGATATCAGACTGTCTTAAAAACGAATTGTTAATTCAATGACATGTCCAAGATATTGAAGGGCCGGATTCGGATATACGCCAAGCAATACAATAAGAAATGCCGGAACACCAATCGCAAATAGCTGATTTCCGGTGAGCGCGGGGATTGGGGATATGCCAACCGCCGGAAAGCCCCAGATTCGACGCAGAATAAGAAAATAATAATATGTCGAGAGCGCCGAATTGATGATCGCGGCAACGGCAAGCCACATGAATCCGGCCTGAACCGCTCCCGACCAGAGTATGAATTTTGAAATGAATCCGGCAAGCGGGGGTATGCCGGTAAGAGAAAGTAAAAACAGCGTCAAAAAAGAAGAAACGAGCGGAGCCCGCTTCCCGAGGCCGTTATAATCATCCAATTCGACAATGCTCTCCTGCTCCAAAAAAGCGATGATAAGAAATACTCCGGTCGCCATAAGCGCATGAATGAGGATGTGGAACAGAAGTCCGAGGTATCCGAGCGGATTTCCCGCCGCAAGGCCCATGACGAGAAACCCGGCATGCGCAATGATGGAATACGCAATCATGCGTTTTGCGTTTGTCTGAATCGACGCAAGAATATTCCCGAAACTCATGGTAAGAACGCTTAACCACGCCAAAACGCTGAAAAATATGAACGCAGACGCGCCGAGGGCCGCACCCGGGGATTTGGCAAAAAAGGGCGGCAGAAGGCGGATGAATGCCGCAAAACCGGCTTTCTTCGAACTTCCCGAAAGAAGAGCCGTCACTTCGGAAGGAGCGCCCTGATAAACATCCGGAAGCCAGATATTGAAAGGAAATATGCTCATCTTAAATGAGAGGCCGCCAAGAATGAACGCAAGTCCCGTAATAAAAAGAGGCGAATGACTGAACGTGAGAAACATTTTGATGTCAAACGTATGCGACTCGTTATAAACAAGAACGGCGCCCGCAATAAAAAAAATCGACGAAAAAACGCTCATGAAGAAAAGTTTTGCCGTCGCTTCCAGTCCCCCGCCGTCCTTACGCAATGCGCATAACTCGTAAAAACTGAGCGACAACAGCTCAAGGCCGATAAATACGCCGATGAGGTTTTTTGACGATGCGATAATCATCATGGCGGATGTACCCGCAAGAAGCATGGTATAAAAGACCAGTTCCCTGTTTTTTACGCGATCCGCCGCAAATACGCCGACCATGATGCTTATAAAAAGAAACAGCGAATTGAAAAATCGCCCGAGATCGTCAAAAAAGAAAATTCGGGAAACATAACCGAGATCATCCGGCAAAACAAAATTTATAAAAAAAGCCGCGGTAAGCAGGAAAAGCGCAAAGAAAGCAAAAAATCCTTTTCGCACGGGAAAAAGAGAGAATAACGGAATGACGCACACTCCGCATGCGAGTATCAGGAACGAAATCATAAAATGTTTTATCGTTACCTATCGAAAAATAAACATTCCCGTATCAAGAATCGAGAAAAGCAGTGATGGCACAAGTCCGAGGACAAAAAGGCCGAGTGTGAGCAAAATATACGGCGTCCAATACAACACCCGTTTCGGCTCGGAAATATCGGATGATCCACCGTCGCCCCACATCGAACGCTGTACCGTCCAGATAAAATACCCGGCGGTTACGACGACGGCGACAAGCGGCAACAATATCCACGCGTGATACACCTGAAACGCGGCGACAAAAATAGTAAATTCCGCGATAAACCCGGCCATGGTCGGCAGTCCCATAGCGGCCAGAGCCCCGATGATAAAAAACCACGAAACCACCGGCACCGATTTCATAAGGCCTCGAAGCTCGGGGATGGAAAACGTCTTATATTTGTCGTGGATGAATCCTGCGGTCGCAAAAAGCAGTCCGGCCCCGAATCCGTGCGCAACCATTTCATAGACCGCCCCATGGATACCCATGGGCGACAGGGTTGCGATTCCCAACAAGACATACCCCATATGGTTTACGCTCGAATATGCGATCATGCGTTTCAAATTATCCTGCGCAAGCGATACAAAAGCGCCATAGAGAATACTGACAAATGCAAAAATTCCCAACGGGACCGCGATCGCATAGAGCGCATCGGGAAAAATTGTAAATGGAATTCTCAAAATTCCGTATGCCCCCATCTTCAGCAAAAGACCGGCAAGGAGCACGGAGCCGGCCGTCGGCGCCTCAACGTGGGCGTCGGGGAGCCACGTATGAAACGGCACTGCAGGTATTTTGACGAAAAACGAGAAGAGGAGCGCGGCCACAACCCAAAATGCCAAGCTCTGGGAAAATTCAAGAGTGCGAAGCGTCATGATATCAAATGTGAAGCCGCCGGATCCGAGATAGAGCGCGATAATCCCAAGCAGCATGACCAATGACGCGAATTGCGTGTAGATGAGGAATTTCATCGATGCATATTTCCGGTTTTCTCCCCCGTAGAGCGCGATTAAAAAAAACATCAGAATTAAAACGATTTCCCAAAAAATATAAAAGAGCAGGAGATCAAGCGATGCAAATACGCCGACCACGGCCGAAAGAAGCCACAGGATCAGCGCCCAATAAAAACGGGCGTTCTCGGCCGGTTCATTGTGCGGATACGGAAGAAGGGCTGAGACAAATCCGAGAAACAGGGTTAGAAGGATCAAAGGATAGCTGATGCCGTCCGTACCGAAATGGATTCCCGAACCAAGGGCCGAAATCCACGGCGCGGAAAAATCAAACGCCATCGGCAATTCATTTTTCATGAATGAGGGCAATGTTGCAAAACCGATAATGAGAAGAATTCCGGCAGTTACGCGCGCAATAACGGAACTTTTTTCTTTTGGAAAAACAAGACACGCAATTCCGCCTAACGCATAGATAAAAATAATGAAAGGTAAAATCATACGATTATTTTTGCCGTCCCTAAAGCAAAATATGTATTAAAAATTAATAAAATTTAAGAAGACGATTAAACCGATAACTCCGTATGCAAACGTGA
>MHQO01000001.1:559-2875 GCA_001820675.1 Candidatus Sungbacteria bacterium RIFCSPLOWO2_01_FULL_47_10 | reverse complement strand
ATCAATCCTGCCACGATCGAACGACGCGCATCCATTGGCAAGCCCGATCGCAAGAAAAATCGTTTTGTTCAATGCGCGGTCGATCCATGCTAAATCTATTTTTTGCGTCATACCCGCAATTCCTTTTCCGATTGCAACACACCCGGACAATGCCCCGTCAATAAGCTTCCCGTCTATTATAGCGAAAACGGCGCCGATTCTCAATCCGAGCAATGCAACACCGCCTGAAAAAGCCGCAAATCCGAAACTGCGGACACATATTCTGTGCGGAATACCGAAAAAGACTGTCTCAAAAAAAGCGGGCAAAGAACTTTCCTTGTAATACGCAAAATAACCGAACGTAAATCCGGCTGCCAGAAGTATAAACGTCGTTCCGATGATTTCGAAATTAACCCCCGGCTCACCATTATAAAAAACGGAACTGAAATAGCGCATTCCGATAAATCCGAAACTGACAACAGCGGCCGCAAGCGCCGACATCGCAATTTTCGTTTTCAAACCGAAAATCGAGCGATGTGCGCCGTCATCCTGCGATATGCCGGTTTTACCCGCCTTCAAAATCGAAAAAAACCAGCGTGAAATATAAAGATTCGTGAGTAACGCGCCCAAAAGCGCTGAAAAATATATTAGTAACGAGTGGTGACGGGCCGCTTCAAGAATCGCGTCTTTTGAAAAAAATCCGCCAAAAACCGGAAATCCTGAAATGCCCAAAACCCCGACGGCGGCAAGAGATATCACAACCGCGTTCTTTTTCAATCCGAAAGATTTCAACAAAAAAATATCGCGGTTTTCCCCAAGATGAATAACGACCCCGGCCGCAAGAAAGAGAAGCGCTTTATAAAACGCATCCGACGTTAAATGAAAAAGCCCCGCCCCAGGCTCCCCGAGGCCGATAGCCAAAAAAATGAATCCAAGCTGGGACACGGTTGAATACGCCAAAATTCTTTTGATATCCCGTTCGGCAAGGGCCGATACGCCCGCAATGATTATTGTGAAAAGTGCGACTGCAGATATAAACGGTCCGAATCCGGCAAGAAGCATAAGCGGAAGAATGCGAAACGCCAAAAAAGCGCCCGCTTTCACCATGGTTGCCGAGTGAAGCAGGGCGCTCACGGGCGTTGGTCCTTCCATTGCCCACGGCAGCCAAAAAGAGAATGGCACTTGGGCTGATTTCACGAATGCCCCCCCGAGAATCAAAAGAAGGCCCAACGCAAGGACCGGAGAAACCGCCTCAAGAGACGCAATTGCCGAAAAATTCCAAGAGCCGGCTTCACTCCCGAAAAGAATGATGCCGGCCAAAAGCAGAACGTCGCCGAACATAATCAATGTAAAAACTTTTTGGGCCGCTTTCGCGACTTCCGGTTTTTCATACCAAAATCCGATGAGGAGGAATGACGCAAGCCCCACAAGTTCCCAAAACACAAACATTTGAATAAGCGACGGAGAAACGAGAATTCCGGTCATGGCTCCCGCAAACAGGCACATTTCGGCAAAAAAGCGCTTTTGGCTTACGTCTTCCCTCATGTAGTCATGCGCGTACAAAAACACAAAAAACGATATTGCGCTGACCAACGCCATTCCGGTAAGCGAAAGAGTGTCTGCGACTGTGCCGAAGTTCGCGGTGATTCCATAGAGACTGACTGCGTAAAAAACCGCCTCCTCGGGAAGCGCGTGGGTAAACCCAACATAGACAATGCTTAAAAAGCTTGCCCCCGCGGATACAACGGCCGTCCACCCGTAAAAAGAATTCCGGTTTTTTGGGGCGATGAGAATCGCAAGAAACGCGAGAAAATAAATTGTTACGGCGAATACAAACAGCATGGGATTCTTATCCGTTTAATTGATTAAGGTCTTCGGTATTTTGGGTTTGCCGGCGGTTTTTAATAAGCAGGAAGAGCGGAAGCCCGACAACGGCGTTCGCAATCGTAAAAAGCCAGACAAAAAATAAAAATACGAATCCCTGCGACATGACAATGGCGCTCTCTGCCGGGTTCGAAAACGCGCTCCCCTGAATCAAAAAACCGGCAAGCAAAAGATTTGCGGCGGCTATCATAATTTCTGCGGAAACGAAAATCCGCAAAACGTCTTTATGTGTCGTTACGCCGTAGAGCCCGAGGATGAATATAATTGATCCAAAAAAAATGAGTCCGAACATATTCCCAAAAATATACTGCTTTTATTATTCTTTTTCCATTAAAAAAATTGCCGTTATGACCGCGATGAACAAACCAAACACTCCGAGCAGCAGCCCTTCCCAATATTCCGTAAAAAGCATGATGGAAAACGCTCCGAAGTCCACTGCCGATGCGCCCGTGC
>MHQO01000001.1:0-518 GCA_001820675.1 Candidatus Sungbacteria bacterium RIFCSPLOWO2_01_FULL_47_10 | reverse complement strand
ATGACGCAAACAAAATAATAAAAATGAATCCTGCCGCAAAAAAGCGCGTCATTGTCATCGTTGGCATATGCGCTTTGCTTTCAACGTCCTCATTCCTGCCGAATACAACGCCGAAAAGAAGCAGTGCGATCAATCCTCCGACAAAAATGACAAGCTGTCCCAGCGCAAGGAAGGGTGCCGCGAGAACCGCAAAAAATCCTACAATGGCCAAAAGAAGCATCGCAAAAGCAATAATGCTCCGGACAAGATGCGGAGAAAAAACCGCAATACCGGCAAAAAGCGACGCGAGAATTCCTAATGTGTATAATGCGATTGTTTCAAGCATGGCACAGTATGATTAAACCCTTTTTTGCCGCGTCCATTGCTCTTTCGGCGCTTTTACATTCGTGTCATGCGCCAAATATTCTTCCGCTTTTTCTTTCGGAAGCTTGTCCGGCGAAAGATCCTGCGGCGGATGCCTCAATCCTTTGTGCTCAATCGTAGCAAGTTCATAGATATCCTTCAGCGCAATGGATTTC